>CAMOSN010000001.1 GCA_946624935.1 uncultured Lachnospiraceae bacterium
TGTAAGGAGGTATAATTATGGCATTAAAAGGTCTTGATATTTTTAAACTGTCCCCAAAGAAAAACTGTAAGGAATGCGGCTCCCCTACCTGTATGGCATTCTCCATGAAGGTTGCCCAGGGTGCGGTGAGCATCGACAAGTGCCCGTATTTCTCTGAAGAAGCAAAGGCTGCCATGAGCGAAGCAACCGCTCCGCCTATGAAGACGATCAAGGTCGGCACAGGCGAAAACGAATGTACGCTTGGCGGCGAGACCGTTCTGTTCCGTCATGAAAAGACCTTCGTCAACAAGACGAGGTACGCTGTGAATCTTTGCTCCTGCATGGAAGATGCAGTGATCGAAGAAAAGCTGGCTATGATCCCGAAGGTTGACTACGAGCGTATCGGCGAGCGTATGTATGCTGAGATGATTTATGTAAACTACGCTCCGAAGGCCGGCGCTGACAAGTATGTTGAGCTGGTGAAAAAGGCTGCAGGCCTGAACCGTGTCCTGATTCTGGGCGTGGACGATCCGGAAGTTGCAAAGGCAGCCCTTGCCGTCTGCAAGGACAGCAAGCCGGTCCTCAACGGTGCAAATGCTTCTAACTATGAGGCGATGTGCGCAGTTGCAACGGAAGCTGGCGTGGCACTGGGCGTTTCCGGGCAGGATGACAATGAGTTGTATGATACCATCGCAGCACTTGAAAAGCTCGGTAACAAGAATCTGCTGTTCAACGCAAACATCGCTTCCATCAAGGATGCCTACAGCACAGCTGTCCGCTTCCGTAAAGCTGCGATCAAGGACAACGACCGTACCTGCGGCTATCCGTCCATCGTCAACCTTTCCAAGATTGCCAGCGGGGATCTTCATCTGCAGGCTGCCCTTGCAGCACTGTTTACCGTAAAGTACGGTTCCATCGTTGTGATGGATCAGATGACCTACGCAGAGGCCAATCCGCTGTACGGACTTCGTCAGAATCTGTTTACCGATCCGCAGAAGCCCATGAAGGTACAGCCGGGTATCTATCAGATCAACGGTGCGGATGAGAATTCCATCTGCCTGACCACAGTTGACTTTGCACTGACCTACTTTGTTGTATCCGGTGAGCTGGAGCGTTCCGGTGTTCCCTGCAACCTGATCATCAATGATGCAGGCGGACTTTCCGTTCTGACCTCCTGGGCAGCAGGCAAGTTCTCCTCCTCCTCCATCGCGAAGTATTTCCAGGAGGCAGATATCGAAGGCAAGATCAAGTGCCGCAAGCTGTGCATTCCGGGCAAGGTTGCCGTTCTGAAGGGTGAGCTTGAGGCGAAGCTTCCGGGATGGGAGATCATTGTTGCGCCGAGAGAGGCAGTTCAGCTGGTGAAGTTCCTGAAGGATATGCAGTAAAACCCATTATGTTTCAAGTCCGGCGTATGCCGGACTTGCGCCGGGCTGCGCGCCAGCTATGCTGGCATTTTCCCCTGCGCAGTCCTGGCATCCGCCGGAGGCACTCAGAAGGGGATTGGACCCCTCCTGAGAAAGCTTCTGTTTCCCCCACCTATAGAGGAGGGGGCCATCACCTTCTGGGTATAATTCCTGCCCGGACCCGGGCAGGGGTTTTAAATGAGAAAGAAAAGGAGATTCAACCATGGCTAAATTTATTACGATCGGAGAAAGACTTTCCACCACTGCTCCGGCAGTGAACAAAGCATTTACCGAAAGAGATCCGGAGCCGATCCTGGCGAGAGCAAAGCAGCAGCTGGATGCCGGTGCTTACTATCTGGATGTGAATATCGGACCGGCCGAGAGTGACGGCGTGGAACTGATGAAATGGTGTGTAGAGCTGCTGCAGAGCAACTTCGACAATGTTCCGCTCGCACTGGATACCGCCAATAAAGCGGCCATCGAAGCGGGTATCTCCGTTTACAACCGTGCAAAAGGAAAACCGATCGTGAACTCTGCGGATGCTGCAGGAAGAATCGAGTACATCGATCTGGCAGCAGCCAATGATGCTATCGTAATTGCTCTGTGCAACGGCGAAGGCATTGCAAAGGATAACGACGAGCGTATGGGTTATCTGATGACCATGCTGGAGAGAGGTATGGAGCATGGCATGGAGGGTGAAGACCTCTGGTTTGATCCGCTGTTCCTGGTTACCAAGGGTATGCAGGACAAGCAGATGGAGATTCTGGAATTCATCGGCCAGATCTCTGAGCAGGGTCTCAATTCCACCGGCGGTCTGTCCAACAACTCCAACGGTATGCCCAAGCACATCCGTCCGATCATGGATTCCGCAATGGTAGCCATGGCTATGATGCAGGGCCTTACCTCTGCAATCGTGAACCCGAACGACCTGCGTCTGATGGAGACCATCAAGTCCTGTGACGTGATCAAGAATAATACGCTTTATGCAGATTCTTATCTTGAGATCTGATCCGGCTTTGGCAGGCCTTAGGACCTGACGTTTGCAACTGCAGCAAAATAAGATCCGAATGTGAAAAGCTGTCCTGCGAAGAAGTCCGTATGGTCAATCTTTGCAGGTCAGCTTTTCCTTGTATTTCCGCAAAACAGATGATGGAAGTCATCTATGAAAGGGTATTTATGTTTAAAGTAACGTTTCATTTTGACAGCAGCGAAGATGTCGTCTCCTTCGCACAGGAGGGCAGCAATCTTCTCGAGATCGCCAGAGAGGCAAATGTTGCGATCGATGCACCCTGTTCCGGAAATGCAGCTTGCGGGAAATGCAAAGTACAGCTTATTAAGGGGATGTTGGATTCGCCGAAAACGATCCACATTACAGAAGATGAATATGCACAGGGCTGGAGGTTGTCCTGTGTGAGTAAGGTTGTCTCTGATGTTGAGGTGACAGTGCCAGATATCGCCTCGGCTTATAAGAGCAGAATGAAGGTGGCTGATCTGGATTCTCCGGAGGAGATCCGGATCTTTGAAGAGACCAGAGAGGATGTAAAAAAGGCAGGGATCCAGCTTTCCAATGATCTGGACATGATCCGGGTGAAGATGGATGTTCCTTCTCTGGAGGATACCATGCCGGACAATGAACGCCTTATTCGTGCCGTGCAGAATGTGAAAGCCTGTGAGCGGCCCAAGATTCCGTTCCGGGTGCTCAAGCATCTGTCCGAGCTTCTGCGGTCATATGAATATGATGTGACCGTCGTTACCAGAAGCTATGACGATGTGGTCGAGGTCATGGGAATTTACGGGGCCGATGAACCGCTGGTAGTACCCGGCGTGGCAATCGACATCGGTACGACCTCCGTGGCTGCGATCGAGGTGGACATGCTCACCGGAAAGATTCTCGCGAAGGCCTCCACCGGAAACGGGCAGATCCGTTATGGTGCGGACGTGATCAACCGGATCATCGAATCGGAAAAGCCGGGAGGTCGTCAGAAACTGCAGGATGCCATCATCAAGGAAACGTTAAATCCGCTGATTCTGCAGATGAGTAAAGCCTGCGGCCTTTCCTCGCGCCGGATCATGCGTGTGTGCATTGCAGGCAATACAACGATGAACCATCTGCTCCTCGGGGTATATGCGGATCCGATCCGCATGGAGCCTTACATTCCGACTTTCTTCGGGGTCCGTGATGTTTATGCACGTGACCTGTCTCTTCCGGTATTTCCGAATGCACTGGTGATCTTTGCTCCGAATATCGGAAGCTACGTAGGCGGGGATATCACAGCCGGTACCTTTGCCAGCGGCATCTGGCACCGGGAGGAGATGAGCCTGTTTATCGATCTGGGAACCAACGGAGAGCTTGTATTCGGCAACAGTGAATTCATGATGAGCTGTGCCTGCTCGGCCGGACCGGCCTTCGAGGGCGGTGACATCAGCTGCGGGATGCGTGCCACAGACGGCGCCATCGAAGCGATCGAGATCGACAAAGATACGATGCAGCCGCACTGGAAAGTGATCGGCGGCAGTGATCAAAAGCCGGTGGGCGTGTGCGGTTCGGGAATCATTGATCTGATCAGTGAGCTGTTCCGCTGCGGGATCATCAATCCCAAGGGGAAATTTGTCCGGGAAGGAGAGCGGGTCCGCCACGATAAGTACGGTATGGGCAGCTATGTGATCGCATTCCGGGAGGAGGCTGCTTCCGTCAAGGATGTGGAAATCACGGAGGCGGATATCGACAATTTCGTGCGCGCAAAGGGCGCGATCTTCTCCGCGATCCGTACCATGCTCAGTTCGCTGGATTTTCCGGTGGATGTCATCGATGACGTATACGTGGCCGGCGGAATCGGAAGCGGGATCAATATGCGCAATGCCATTAACATCGGCATGTTCCCGGATATTCCGATCGAGAAATTCCATTATATCGGCAATTCCTCCCTGTCCGGAGCTTATCTGATGATGATCTCCACACAGGCGGAGGAAAAGGTTTCGCAGATCGCACAGAATATGACTTATCTTGAACTGTCCAATGAGCCGGGATATATGGATGAATTTGTTGCGAGCTGTTTCATTCCGCACACGGACGCAAGTCTGTTCCCGTCTCTTACGATGAAATAAAACAGCTCTGTGTCATCCGGTCTGGAGCCGGGTGCCATCCGGCTTCGTTCGTAAAGGCCGGAATGAAACGTGCTGTTTAAACCAAGGAGGATATAAGATTGCCCGAAGCAGTAAACAATAAAGAGCTGATTCCGCTGGAGCATTATCTGGAGCTTTACAAAGCAGCCGATCCGGTCAGGATGAGCGAGCGAACGCTGGCCGCATACGATCCGGATCAGAGGCTGTTCCGGGTCACCTTCCTGGAGCGCGAATATGCGGTCTCCTGGCCCGATTTCGAGATCCGTGTTCTGGATCATAAGGACACCTATTCTCCGCTGCTCGAGACCAACCAGGCGAAAATCCTGGTGATCCGTTTTCTCCTGGAGGGTAGTATGCTCGAGTCCACCGGAAAGGATCTGACCTATCGGGAGGTTCCCTGGGGGGAGGTCTATTACCGGCAGTTTTCCGGAAGATGCCTGACGCGGATGGCCTTTTCCTACGGGAAGCGCATTCCGGATTTTGCCGGAGGGATGGAGCTGCTCGGCGCCGAAAGGATCTCCGGGGCAGATGCGGCATATGCGGTCAGCGTATTTCCGGGTTATACGGTAAAATTTCTGCTCTGGGCAGGAGATGAGGATTTTCCGCCATCTGCGCAGATCCTCTTCAGCGACAATTTTGCGGCCGCATTTCATGCGGAGGATCTTGTCGTCGTCAGTGAAATTGTACTGAATGCATTGAAGGTAATTTTACAAAGAAAGGATAAATGATTATGGGTTTTTCAACCGTTCCCTGCAATGAATTTGTGGAAGTACTCGGCTCAAAGGCTCCGGTTCCGGGCGGCGGTGGTGCCAGCGCACTGGTCGGCGCTGTCGGAACAGCGCTTGGCAACATGGTCGGAAGCCTGACCGTCGGTAAGAAAAAATACGCCGATGTGGAGGAAGAGATGTATCAGCTGAAGGCAAAATGCGATCAGCTTCAGAAGGATCTTCTTGCACTGGTGGAGAAGGATGCCGAAGTGTTTGAGCCGCTCGCAAAAGCCTATGGCCTGCCCAAGGAGACCGAAGAGGAAAAAGCGGAAAAGGCAAGAGTCATGGCGATCGTTCTGAAGGATGCATGCGCAGTTCCGATGGAGATCATGGAAAAATGCTGTGAAGCACTGGAGCTGATCCGGGAATTTGCGGCCAAGGGTTCCGCACTTGCCATCAGTGATGCCGGTGTCGGTGCAGTATTCTGCAAGGCAGCTCTCCAGGGTGCCAGCTTGAACGTGTTCATCAACACAAAATCCATGGCTGACCGTGCTTACGCACAGGAGCTCAATGAAAAAGCACTGGCTATGCTGGAAAAATATCCGCCGATGGCTGATGAGATCTTCCAGATGGTATATGACCGCCTGAAGAACTGAAAATATACTGCACCCCAGAAAAGGAAAAAGGAGTAGATATGGCAAAACAGTTACTTGGTAAAGAAGTTACCGCCTCTTTGAATGAACGTATTAAAGCGCAGGTTGCTCTGCTGCAGGAAAAAGGAATCAACCCGACTCTGGGCATCATCCGTGTCGGCGAGAATCCCAGTGATCTTTCCTATGAGAGAGGCGCAACAAAGCGCTGCGAGACCCTTGGTGTTGCCTGTGAGAAGATCGTTCTTCCCGAGAATGTATCCCAGGAAGAGCTTCTGAAGGTGATCGATGAAGTCAATCACAATGACCGCATTCATGGCGTGCTGCTGTTCCGTCCGCTGCCCAGGCACCTCGATCAGTCGGTGATCGAAAATGCACTGGATCCGGCGAAGGATGTGGACTGCATGACCGATGGCTCCATGTCCGGTGTGTTTACCGGAAAGAAGATCGGCTTCCCGCCCTGCACACCGCAGGCCTGCATGGAAATTCTGGACCATTATGGCATCGACTGCACCGGTAAAAAGGCCGTTGTGATCGGACGCTCCCTGGTGGTCGGAAAACCGGCTGCCATGATGCTGATCAAGAAAAACGCAACGGTAACTGTGTGCCACACCAGAACTGTGGACATGCCTTCCGTGACCAGAGAGGCCGATATCATCATCGTTGCTGCCGGACGTGCCGGTGTTGTCGGCGCCGAATATGTCCGTCCGGGCCAGGTGGTCATCGATGTAGGAATCAACATGAACGAGGAAGGCAAGCTGTGCGGTGATGTGGATTTCGCAGCAGTAGAGCCGATCGTAGATGCGATCACACCGGTTCCCGGCGGAGTGGGAAGTGTTACGACTTCCGTGCTTGTGGAACATGTCGTAGAGGCTGCCCAGCGCCAGGCACAGTAAAAACAGTTTTTAAACGTGGGGCAGTGCAGACATAACTCATTCTGCACAGGCCCCATTTCATATACCTTTATGAGGAGTTTTATGCAATCCAATTATGCAGTCATGGAAGATCAGGCCAGAATGTTGTTTTGCAGGTATGATCTGTCTAAAATCGCAGCCAGATGGAACCTGGCAGGTGATGAAGAATATGTGTATATTCCTTATTTTGGAAAGCAATACCGCATACGACGTTCGGACGGGAAGGTGCTCTCGCCGGCAGATGCTCCTGTACCTCTGCGGGAAGGAACCTTCGGCGCGTCTTTGACGATTTATGATGTGCTGACTTACAGTAAAGAGAACCCGGGTCTCTCGGGCAGCTGGGAATCCTTAAGCACGCTGGGCGGAATCATCGGTGCGGGACACGAGTACAGCCTGACCGGAGATCCCATGCATCATAACCTGCGCACAGATCTGCAGTACATGAAAGGGGTACTCCTGGAAATGGGGAGCATACATATGGAACAGACCAGCGCTGATCTGGATTATGTTGTTCCCGTATTTCCGTTTCTTCCGATGCGCTTTCAATTTTGGGCAGCGGACGATGAATTTCCTGCCAGTGTCAAATATCTGTGGGACAGGAATACACTCCGTTTCATGCATTATGAAACCTTATGGTATGCGATGGGAGATTTCGATCAATGGCTGAATATTAAATAAATATGCATTAATATTTATAAAAGAAAGAAATTTCCTTTTATGTTGCATTTTTGACGCATGTTTATTATAATGAGAAAGATTTTTAGTCAATGCAGTATTAAGGAGGAAACACTATGTCTTATGTAGATGAAGCCCTGGCCAGAGTGCAGAAGCAGAATGCAGATCAGCCGGAATTTTTGCAGGCGGTCAAAGAGGTGCTTGAATCTCTTCGCGTCGTGATCGAAGCCAATGAAGAAGAGTACAGAAGGGATGCGCTTCTTGAGCGTCTGACAACACCGGAAAGGATCATCATGTTCCGTGTTCCGTGGGTGGATGACCAGGGACAGGTTCAGGTGAACAACGGCTATCGTGTACAGTTCAACAGCGCAATCGGACCGTACAAGGGAGGCCTTCGTTTCCATCCTTCCGTAAACCTGAGTATCATCAAATTCCTTGGCTTTGAACAGATCTTCAAGAACAGTCTTACCGGTCTTCCCATTGGCGGCGGCAAGGGTGGTTCCGATTTTGATCCGAAAGGAAAATCCGATCGTGAGATCATGAAATTCTGCCAGAGCTTCATGACCGAGCTGCAGCGCCACATCGGTGCTGATACGGACGTTCCCGCTGGTGATATCGGTGTAGGCGGACGTGAGATCGGCTATATGTATGGTCAGTATAAGAGACTTCGCAACCTGTATGAAGGCGTTCTCACCGGTAAAGGACTGACCTACGGCGGATCTCTCGCAAGAACCGAAGCTACCGGCTATGGTCTGCTTTATCTTGTGGAAGAGATGCTCAAATGCAACGGCAAGGACATTGCCGGAAAGGTCGTTGTGGTATCCGGTGCCGGCAACGTTGCACAGTACGCGATTCAGAAGGCATGGCAGCTTGGCGCAAAGCCTGTGACCTGCTCTGATTCCACCGGCTGGATCTATGATCCCGACGGAATCGACATGGATACACTCAAAGATGTGAAGCAAGTAAAGAGAGCACGTCTGACAGAGTATGCAAAAGCAAGACCCAATGCGCAGTATCACGAGGGCAAGGGTGTGTGGACCGTGAAGTGTGATGTGGCCCTTCCGTGCGCAACACAGAACGAGCTGACACTCGACGATGCTAAGACGCTCGTAGCCAACGGATGCTTCGCAGTTATGGAAGGCGCCAACATGCCGACCACACTTGAAGCGACGGAATATCTGCAGAGCAATGGCATCCTCTTCTGCCCGGGCAAGGCCTCCAATGCCGGCGGTGTTGCAACCTCTGCTCTGGAGATGAGCCAGAATTCCGAGCGTCTGAGCTGGACCTTCGAGGAAGTAGATGCGAAGCTGAAGCAGATCATGGTCAATATTTATCACAACATTGACGATGCTGCACGCAAATACGGAAAAGAAGGCGACTATGTAGCAGGTGCCAATATTGCAGGCTTCCTGAAGGTTGCCGAAGCAATGAAGGCTCAGGGTATTGTTTGATCGATTCTCAAAAAAGTCTGCGGAGTGATTCCGCAGGCTTTTTTTCAATACATGGCCGATTTTTTTTAACATTTTGAAATATTTATATTACATTTCTGTGAAACTGTGCTATAATAAAACCACTGTATGAATGCTGGGGTAGGATTCTGTGCAATACTTCCTGCCTCCGGGAAAATCGGACAGCTGGGAAGCAGTCCGAATAATATGCAGAAACAGAAAGGAGAATAGTACAGTATGAGACGTCAGGCAGCACAAATCGGTGTGCTTTGCATGTGTACAATGCTGACAGTTTCGGGGGTGTGCACATCCGTTGCAGCCGAGGAAACTGAATTAGAGGATATTATTTCTTTTGAAGAGCTGGCTGCGGCTGCAGCGCAGGGATACGACGGGGAAGACCTGCAGAACGATATTTACAAAGAGCAGGATCCTTCCTTTGTCAAGGAAACGGTCATTACAGAGGGAACTGAGCAGGCCGAAGCGCAAACAGCTCCTTCCGCAGAGGAAACGGAAACAGCGAAGGCTAAGGAGGAGGCAGGCACCGAAGTACCGGCTGCGGAAGCTTCCACGGAGGTTACGGAAGAAGCCGCACAACCTGCTGCCGAAAGCGAAGACGAAACGTCAAAGAGTGAGGATCCTTCCTTTGATACCAGGGATATCTTTGAACGCAGCGAGCTGCAGGTCGGGTTTTCCAATACCGGTGTGGTCGAAGGAATCCACCTCGAACCCTACAAGGAGAGTGACCTTTCCGGAATCCTGAAGCCGTACGGCTGTGTGGAGATCTACAGCGAAACGGAGGATGGCTGGTACGAGGTACAGTCCGGTGATATCTACGGATACATCAGCAAGTATGTCATCGCCACCGGTGATGAGGCAGTAGCCATCGCCGAGGATGTTGTGTACATGAGTGCAACACCTACTGTGAAAAAAGTAAAGATCCGCCGTGGTCCCTCCAAGGAGGAGGAGGAAATCGGTGTTCTGAAAAAGGGAGAAGAGATCGAGGTTCTCGATCCGTACAGCGACTGGATCACTGTCATGACTGCGGACGGCGAGGTCGGTTATATGATGGCGGATAAGGTGGCCGTACGCAGGTTCTATCCCATGGCCATGACATGGGCCGAGTATGATGCATGGGCTGCAGAACATCAGCCGGAAGAGGAAACAGAGGTGGAGCAGGAGGACGTAGAAGAAGAGGAAGCCTACGAAGAAGCCCCCGCCCATCAGGAAACCTATTCCAATACGAACAATACGCAGCAGTATACCGGTAATACGGGCACGAACAATTATACGGCCCCGCAGCAGACGGAAGCGCAGCCTCAGACCAATGCACCGCAGCAGACCGAGGCTCAGCCCGCCACGGATGCCCCGCAGCAGACGGAAGCCCAGCCCGCCACGGATGCCCCGCAGCAGACCGAAGCCCAGCCCGCCACGGATGCCCCGCAGCAGACCGAGGCACAGCCCGCCATCGACCCGGCGCCCACCACGGATGTAGAGGTCTCTGAAAACACCGGTGTGGATAATTCCGGTTCCGAGACGGTTGTAGTGATCGAGGAGGATCCGAACGCAGGAGGAGAAGAAGAGGTATACAATGATATCGAGGCCGGTGGGGATGTTTACGAAGATGATGGCGAAGTCTACGAGGATGATGGCGATATCTACGTGGAAGAATAAAATCAACAATCGAATAAACAGGATCGCATTGACTGTCTGTGCACTGCTTTTTCTGGCAGTGCCTGCAGTATGCGTTTCCGCATCGGAGAGAGGACTGACGGAAAGGTCCTCTCTTTCTGGTTTGTCGGATCTGATTGAACTGCTCGGTGCACAGGGTGGATCGGCAGCCGGGTCCGGCAGTGGTTCGGATTCCTCCCAGGACGCCTCCGGGTCAGGATTGCTTCAGGAGGTTCTGGAACTTCTGGGAGCAGCTTCGGACATCCCGATTCGGGATGTTACTGTCAGTAAGATCGGCGAGAAGGAATATACCGGCAAGGAGATCCGGCCGCTTCCAAAGCTTACGTATAATGGAAAGACACTCAAACGGGGAACGGACTATTCCCTGTCCTATTCTGAAAACGTCAAAGTCGGAACGGCGAAGTGCAAAATCACCGGCAAAGGCGCCTATAAGGGAACGCGGACGGTTTCCTTTAAAATTGTAAAAAAAGGAAGTAAGGGTTCGAGTGCTTCCTCTTCGACTGAAAAATCAAAATCATCCAAAAAATTTACGGTAAAGCTTTCCAAAACAAGCTATGAATACACAGGATCTGAAAAGAAGCCATCCGTAAAAGTGACTTCCTCAGGTAAAAGTGTTCCATCCTCCGCTTATACGGTTTCCTACAAAGCAAATAAAAATGTCGGAACAGCAACCGTCACGGTGAAGGGAAAAGGGGATTATAAGGGGTATCTTGGAACAGCGAGCTTTAAGATCACCCTGAAAAAGGTGACGCTGTCATCGGTAAAGAGCGATGAATCAGGCAGCATGACCGTGAACTGGAAGAGCGATTCACAGGCAGATGGTTATCAGCTTGAATATGCTACGAACAAGTCCTTTACTTCGGCCGTCAAAAAGAAACAGATTGCGGACGGAAAGGAAACCACCTGCACCATCGAAAAGCTGAACTCTGCAAAAATGTATTATGCACGTATTCGCAGTTATCATAAATCGGGCAGCAGAAACAGCTACGGCCCCTGGAGCACCGTAAAAAATGTAAAAATAAAATGATATTCCTTCATTATGTGAAGTTCCAAGGAGGGTATTCATGATCTATCGTAAGGACCGATACGGAAACGAGCTGTCTATTCTCGGGTTTGGCTGCATGCGTTTTACGCAGACAGCCGGAAGGATCGATCTGGCCAAGGCTGAAAAAGAGATCATGCTGGCATTTCGAAACGGTGTAAACTATTATGATACGGCCTATGTCTATCCGGGAAGCGAGGCAGCGCTCGGTGAGATCCTTGAGAAAAACGGGATCCGCGATCAGGTGTATATTGCCACAAAGCTGCCTCATTATCTGGTACGCAGCAAGGAGAGTCTGGAAAAATATTTCCAGGAGGAGTTAAAACGGCTTCGCACAGATCACATTGATTATTATCTGATGCACATGCTTACGGATATCGAAGCATGGAAGCGGCTGCTGGAGTACGGCGTACTGGACTGGCTTGCCGAAAAAAAGGAAAACGGTCAAATCCGTCAGGTCGGTTTTTCCTATCACGGCAATACGGACATGTTTTTGCAGGTCGTCGATGCATATGACTGGGATTTCTGCCAGATCCAGTATAATTACATGGATGAGCATTCGCAGGCAGGCAGAAGGGGACTGCAGTATGCACATTCCAAGGGGCTTCCGGTGGTGATCATGGAGCCGCTGCGCGGAGGAAAGCTGGTTAAAAATCTTCCGAAGGAGGCGACTGAGCTCTTCCGCAGATATGCCGAAAAATATGGTGAGGAATCACCAGGTGCCTGTGCTTCCCCGGCTGCCTGGGCCTTCCGCTGGCTGTGGGATCAGCCGGAGGTGACCGTTGTGCTCTCCGGAATGAATTCCGAGGAGATGGTGCTAGAAAACACTGCGGAAGCTTCCAATGCAAAAAGCGGCATGCTCAGCAGCAGAGATCAGAAGCTGCTTCACAAAATCGCTGAGTATATCAATGCAAAAATGAAGGTTGGCTGTACGGGCTGCGCCTATTGCATGCCCTGCCCGCAGCATGTTGATATTCCCGGCACCTTTGCTGCCTATAACCGTTCTTATACCGAGGGATGGCTCAGCGGCTGGAAGGACTATTTTATGTGCACGGCTCTGCGCCAGAATGCAACCGGTGCATCGAACTGCATTGGCTGCGGCCGCTGTGAAAAGCACTGTCCGCAGCATATTGAAATTCGCAGGGAGCTGCAGAATGCGAAAAAGAGGCTTGAAGGACCAGCCTACAAGGTGGCCCGGAAAGCAGTTCGGACGTTCCGGAAATACTGATATCGGGATCCACATTCCAGGGAGGGAGTATATGGATAAAAATAGTACAGCGATCTGCTGGCTTGGACACAGCTGTTTTCTCATTGAAAAAGGCGGATATCGAATCGTAGTGGACCCTTATGCTGATTCTGCGGTCGGAGGATACACCCCTTTGCGCGTAGAGGCGGATATGGTATTGTGCAGCCATGAGCATGACGATCATAATGCAAGAGGAAATGTGACACTTCGCGCCGGAAAAAGCGCTTCCGATAACCCCTTCACGATCAACCGGATCGAATCCTGGCACGATGAAGCGCAGGGGAAAAAAAGAGGGCCTAATACCATCCACATCCTTGAGGATGGTGCGTACCGCATCGCCCATATGGGGGATCTTGGCTGCATGCCGACGGATCAGCAGAAAGAGCAGCTGAAGGGCCTGGATGTGTGCCTGGTTCCTGTCGGAGGCTTCTTCACCATGAAGCCGGAGTTTGTCCATAAGCTTATGGAGGAGATCTCTCCGACGATTGTTGTACCGATGCATTATCGTTTTCGCCAGAATGGAACGACCTATGGAATGCGTATCATCGCTACGGTGGATCACTATCTGAGAAAATGCACGGATGTCACCATGTACAATCGTAATTATCTCACGCTGCCCGAGGATCTTCACAGACAGACGGCAGTCCTTCGACTCGGAAGTACCGGCTGATGACCTGTAACAAAAGGCCTTGAAATTCGCTGCGTAGTGTGATACACTACATGTAGTTTTAAAAACTACGTTATCGGGTTTTGGGGAGGCGATTCGTCATGACAGGAAAAGAGTTAAAGGCATTTTTCGAGGAGCATCTGGTTCCTTCCAGGCTGTATAAGATCGGCGGCAAGCATAATCACAGAATCTGCATGGAGTCGACAAAGGATGGATGGGATGTTTTTTTCAGCGAACGCAGCGAAAAGGTCGGTGTCATGCATTTTCATGATGAAGCAAGCGCATGTGCTGCACTGAAAAATGAGATCCGCAAGGCCATGGAGGTTATGTACGGACTTACCTGGGCAGGTGCATGATCACCTGATACAGATGGATAAATCGTTTCAGGCAATTAACCCTGATTTTATAGAAGCCATGCATTTTCTGCGCGCATCTGCGGTGCGGAAGGCTGCATGGCTTTTCCTATTTTAAGACATGTGGTGGAAAGAACTGTGAAAATGGTAAACGATAAAAGATTATATGGACAAATGACTATATGGATAATGGAGACTATATGGATAATGGAGAAAATACTGATACATATTAACGGATAAATATTACACTGTTAAACAAGGGAAAAGAATGTTATAGTATTCTAAGCAAAATAAACCAGGTGCGCTGCACAGCTGCATTGTTTCAGACAGTAATAATAAGCAGAAAGGAACCAGTGAAAAGTGATTGGAGTAATTGACGTCGGGGGAGGAATGCGCGGAATCTACGGAGCGGGCGTTTTTGACTATTGCATGGATCAGGGTATTTCCTTTGATGCCTGTTTTGGTGTATCTGCCGGGGCGGCAAATATCAGTTCCTATGTCGCACATCAGCGGGGCCGGAACTATCGATATTACAGTGAATATGCGTTTCGCAAGGAGTATATGGGCTGGGAAAACTTTGTCCGGACCCGTTCTTATATCAACCTGAATTATATCTACGGAACCCTTTCTAATTCGGACGGGGAATATCCGCTGGATTATCCAAACATGCTTTCTTCGGGCAAGCAGATGCAGATCGTCACAACGGATGCCCGAACGGGAAGGCCGTATTATTTCAGCCTGGAGGATATGCAGCAGGATAAGTATGATCCGATCAAAGCCTCCTCCTGTGTTCCGGTGGTGAACCGGCCTTATACCATCAATGGCATTCCTTATTATGACGGCGGAATCAGTGATCCCATTCCCGTTAACCGGGCATTTCGGAAGGGCTGTGACAAGGTGGTTCTGATCCTGACCAGGCCGCGGGATGATTATCGCGATTCCAACAGTGACCGGCGTCTGGCAAAGCTCATTGCAAAGCGCTATCCCAAAGCCGCTTATAAGCTGGCCCACCGGGCACAGATCTACAACCGACAGCTGGATCTTGCCAAGAGCTACGAAAAACGTGGAAAGGTACTCATTATTGCGCCGAAGGACATCAGCGGAATGAAGACGCTGACAAAGGATCTTGACGCAATGCGTTTCATGTATCAGGAAGGATATGAGGATGCTGAAAAGATTCCTGCATTCATCGGATGAGGCTGCCTGTGCGGGAGCATTCCCTCTGAAAGAGGAGGATTATCTGGAAAAGGACTGCCTTCTGTGCATGGAGGATCCAGCCATGGAGCGCAAAATCCGGTCGATTCCGCAGAAACGGATTCTCGACAAGATGGACGAATACATGGCCAGAAGGGACTATAAGGGGGCGGAGCGTCATCTGCTCTACTGGCTGGAGGAAGCAAAGGCCGGTGCTGATACGCGGGGGGAGCTTCTGGTCTGCAACGAGCTGATCGGTCATTATCGCAAGATGGGAGAGAAGGATCAGGCTCTGCACTATGCCGGCCGTGCCCTGGAGCTTCTGAAGGTTCTTGACTTTGACCGGACGGTCAGTGCCGGAACCACCTATGTCAATGCCGCCACCGCAGCGCACGCCTTTGGCGAGTATGAACGCGCCGGTGAACTGTTTGAGCGGGCGCGGGAGATTTACGAAGCCAGAGAGGATACTGCCCGTCATCTGCTTGGCGGCCTCTACAATAATATGGCGCTGAATCTTGCCGCGCAGGAGCAGTATGCGCAGGCTTTTTCTTATTTTCAAAAAGCGATGGAACAAATGCAGAAGGTTCCGGGCGGGAAGCTTGAACAGGCGATCACCTGTCTGAACATGGCGGATGTGCTTGACGCCGAATACGGCATGGAGGAGAAGGAAGGCGAGATCTTTGCGCTCGTGGATCAGGCGGAGGAGCTGCTTCGTGAGCCGGAAGCTCCGCGTGACGGGTATTATGCCTTTGTGTGTGAAAAATGTGCGCCAGCTTTCTCTTATTACGGATATTTCCAGACAGCACAGGAGCTCACGGACCTTGCGGAAGAAATCTACAGAAAGGAAGAAACGCAGGAATGAAGGGACTCGAGCTTTCCAGAGCATATTATCAGGAATACGGCGCGCCGATGCTGAAGGAACGCTTTCCCGCCCTGATCGACTTCCTGGCAGTCGGGCTGGTGGGAGAGGGATCCGAATGTATGGGCTTCGATGATGAAGTCTCACAGGATCACGATTTTGAGCCGGGCTTTGTCGTGTTCCTCCCGGGCGAGGAGATCATCGACCGGCGCACTGCCTTTGCACTGGAGCGCGCCTATGCGGCTCTGCCCGGAGAGTATGAGGGGATACGGCGCTGCAGCATTTCCCCGGTCGGCGGCACACGGCACGGTGTATTGCGCACCGATGCGTTCTTTCGGGATAAATGCGGTGCGCCGGACGGCTGTCTGTCCCTGCAGCAATGGCTTCAGGTACCGGAGCAGTCCCTTGCGGAAGCGACCGGCGGCGAGGTCTTCTGCGATCCTTACGGGGAGGTCACAAAAATCCGGGAAAGATTGGCTTATTTTCCGGAGGATATCCGCCGGAAAAAGCTTGCAGGCGCCCTGCTGATCATGGCGCAGTCAGGGCAGTATAATTACACACGCTGTTTACAGCACGGTGAAACGGCCGCAGCACAGCTGGCCGTGATCGAATTTGTAAAAAGCACCATGACCGCTGTTTTCTTATTAAACGAGGTCTATCAGCCCTATTACAAATGGGCGTTCCGCAAAATGCGCATCCTGCCGCGGCTGTCTCTGCTGGCGGAGCTGCTTGAATATCTGATCACCTCGGATAATGACGGCGAAAACGCCCGTGAAAAGCAGAACGTGATCGAGGGGATCGCAGCGGATGTGATCGACGAGCTGATGGATCAGGAGCTGACCAGGGCTGTGTGCCAGGATCTCGAGAAACATGCCTATAGTGTGAACGATGGGGTGCGGGACAGCACGGTGCGCAATATGCATATACTCGCGGGAATCTGAAGGAACATACCATACATTTGGAACAGAAAGAATAGGAGAATCGAAGTCATGAGAATCTGCGGCCTGCAAAAAATGACCCTTCTGGATTTTCCCGGCCATGTCGCCTGCACGGTTTTTCTCGGAGGATGTGATCTTCGTTGCCCGTTCTGCCACAATTATGAGCTGGCTTGTGGGAGCGTTCCTGAAACGATGACGCAGGAAGCGCTTCTTCGCTTTCTCGGTAAGCGCAAAGGACTGCTGGACGGGGTTGCGATCACCGGTGGAGAGCCCTGCCTGAATCAGGATCTCCCGGAGTTTCTGAAACAGGTCCGCGCCCTGGGCTTTCTGACAAAGCTGGATACGAACGGATTTCATCCGGCCATGCTGCAGCAGATTTTACAGGAGCGTCTGGTGGATTATGTGGCGATGGATGTTAAAAACTGTCCTGAAAAATACGCTTTGACCTGCGGGCTCCCTGAGGACCGGCTGGATCTTGGATGTGTGCGGGAAAGCATTGCGCTCCTTCGGGATGGGGCGGTGGATTATGAGTTCCGCACAACTGTGGTCAGAGAGTTTCACAAGCCGGAGGATTTCTATGGGATCGGAGAGCTGATCAGCGGGGCAAAACAGGCTTTTCTGCAGCAGTTTACCGATCGCGAGGAGGTTCCCTTTGCGGGGCTGCATGCACTGGAAAAAGAGGAGATGCTGCGCTGTGCGGCTGTCCTCAAGCCTTTTGCCGGGAAGGTCGAAATCCGCGGAATCGATGTGTAAGAACCGGCAGGGAAGTGTGCTTTCGTCAGACGATTCTGTCGATTACAGTGCTGTAAAAGAACTTTAACAGGTTATTAACACAAGATATAGATTATTCAATTCTTTCTCCCTACCATATATTGACACAGACTCCTTTCAGTGGTACATTGTGTATTGTGCGGATTTGGTCTGTACCTCGGGCAAAACAGAGTACAGGCTGCGACTCCGATATTATACAATGGTTCCAATGGAGGGAGTTCTATTATGTACCAGGTAGTAAAACGGGACGGCAAGGTTGCCGATTTCAATATCAGTAAAATCAGTGTTGCGATCACCAAGGCTTTTCAGGCTTTGAACAAGCAGTATCACCCGAGTGTGATCGAGCTGATCGCTCTTCACATCACTTCGGATTTTGAACCGAAGATCAGGGACGGAAAGATCTCCGTTGAGGAGATCCAGGACAGTGCCGAGAAGGTGCTTTCCGAGGCCGGATATGCGGATGTGGCGAAGGCCTATATTCTGTACCGCCGTCAGCGTGAAAAGGTGAGGAACATCAACGCCGCGCTTCTGAACTACAAGGATCTGGTCAACAATTATCTGAAGATCAATGACTGGCGTGTGAAGGAAAACTCCACAGTCACCTATTCCGTCGGTGGTCTGATCCTGTCCAACTCCGGTGCGATCACAGCAAATTACTGGCTCAGTGAGGTATATGATGATGAGATCGCGCAGGCGCACCGCAGCGCAGCGATTCATCTTCATGACCTTTCCATGCTCACCGGGTACTGTGCGGGCTGGAGCCTGAAGCAGCTGATTCAGGAGGGTCTGGGCGGTGTTCCCGGAAAGATCACCTCCTCCCCGGCCAATCATCTGTCCACGCTGTGCAACCAGATGGTCAACTTCCTGGGCATTATGCAGAATGAGTGGGCCGGCGCCCAGGCATTTTCATCCTTCGACACTTATTTGGCTCCCTTCGTCAAGATCGACAATCTCAGCCAGAAGGAGGTCAAGCAGTGTGTTCAGTCCTTCATCTACGGCGTCAACACGCCGAGCCGCTGGGGGACCCAGGCACCCTTTACCAACATCACCCTCGACTGGGTCGTGCCGAATGATCTGAAGAATCTTCCGGCGATCGTGGGCGGCAAGGAGCTGGATTTCACCTACGGTGACTGCCAGAAGGAAATGGATATGGTCAACAAGGCCTTCATCGAGATCATGATCGAAGGAGATGCCAATGGCCGCGGCTTCCAGTATCCGATTCCCACCTATTCGATCACGAAGGATTTCAACTGGGACGAGACGGAGAACAATAAGCTTCTGTTTGAAATGACCGCAAAATACGGTACGCCGTATTTTTCCAATTATATCAATTCCGATATGGAACCCAGCGATGTGCGCTCCATGTGCTGCCGTCTGCGCCTGGATCTGCGTGAGCTGCGCAAAAAATCGGGCGGCTTCTTCGGCTCCGGCGAGTCCACCGGTTCCATCGGTGTTGTGACGATCAATATGCCCAGAATTGCATATCTGGCCAAGGATGAGCAGGATTTCTATGCAAGACTGGACCGCCTGATGGATATCTCCGCGCGCAGCCTCAAGACCAAGCGTACGGTCATCACAAAGCTGCTCGATCAGGGACTGTATCCTTACACCAAGCGTTATCTGGGCACCTTCAACAACCATTTTTCAACCATCGGGCTGATCGGTATGAACGAAGCGGGGCTCAATGCCCGCTGGCTCAGGGCGGATCTGACGGATGAGAGAGTGCAGCAGTTCACGATCGATGTGCTCAACCACATGCGGGAACGGCTCTCGGATTATCAGGAGCAGTACGGCGATCTCTATAATCTGGAGGCAACCCCGGCAGAGTCAACAACCTATCGTTTCGCCAAGCATGATAAGGAGCTGTATCCGGATATCATCACGGCCAACATGAATGGAACGCCGTATTATACGAATTCCTCGCATCTGCCGGTCGGCTTTACCGAGGATGTATTCTCCGCACTGGATATTCAGGATGAGCTGCAGACGCTTTATACCTCCGGAACGGTGTTCCATGCCTTCCTGGGTGAGAAGCTTCCCGACTGGAAAGCGGCGGCCACACTGGTGCGCAAGATCGCTGAAAACTATAAGCTTCCGTACTACACCATGTCCCCGACGTATTCCGTATGTCGCGACCATGGCTATCTTTCCGGAGAGCAGTATACCTGCCCGATCTGCGGACAGAAGACCGAGGTGTACAGCCGTATCACCGGCTACTATCGCCCGGTACAGAACTGGAATGACGGAAAGGCTCAGGAGTTCAAGGACCGTAAGGTGTATGATATCAGCCGTTCCCATCTGCGCAGGACCGAGCGGCATGCACTGCCCGGGACCGGTACAGCTCAGGCCGTTTCAGGCGCAGCATCTGCCACAGCTTCTTCAGGTGCAGCGTCGTCAGCCTCAGGTTCTTTGGAGAGCACGGCGTCTGTGCAGCAGGCACCGGCATCAGCACCCATGCAGCAGGCCGCAGCATCTGTGGCACAGGAAGCATCCGCTTCCAAAGCAGCTGCAGCGACAGCAGTCGTCCCGGAAGGAAATACGATCCTCCTGTTCAAAACGCCCACCTGTCCGAACTGTAAGGCTGCAGGAGCGCTGCTTGACCGTGCAGGCATTTCCTACACGGCATTCAATGCAAATGAAAATAAAGAACTGGTCGCTCAGTACGGCGTAAAGCAGGCACCGACACTGGTCCTGGTACACGGCGACACCTTCGAAAAATATCGCGGCGTTTCCGACATCAAGGGATGGCTGATGCATAACAAAGGATGAAACGAATATGTATGATATCATTGTAGTAGGCGGAGGACCCGCCGGTATGACCGCAGCACTCTATGCCGCACGCAACGGAAAGAGTGCACTGGTCATCGAAAAAAACGGCTTCGGCGGTCAGATCACGCATTCGCCGCGGGTGGAAAACTATCCTGGCACGCTTAGTATGAGCGGCAATGAATTTGCCGACAGAATGCTCGATCAGATCCTGGCCCAGGGGGCCCAGATCGAATTCGAGACCGTCACATCCGTAGAATCGCTGGAGGACAGGAAGGTTGTCCGGACAGAAGAGGGAAGCAGCTTTGAAGGAAGGACCGTGATCCTGGCCACCGGAGTGCGGCATCGCCTGCTCGGACTTGAGGGGGAGGAAGCGCTGATCGGCGAGGGAATCTCCTTCTGTGCAGTGTGTGACGGTGATTTCTATGCGGGCAAAACCGTCTGTGTTGCAGGCGGTGGTAATTCGGCTCTGCAGGAAGCCATCCTGCTTGCCGAGAAATGCAAAGAGGTGATTCTTCTGCAGGATCTGCCGTTCTTTACCGGGGAGAGTACCCTGCAGGAGGTATTATTTGCAAAGCCGAATGTCCGGAAATATACCAATGTAAAGATCGATCATCTTCTCATTGAAAACGATGAGCTTCGCGGTGTGGCTGTCCATATCGGCGAGGATCAGGAAACCTCCGAAAACAACGACCTGTTGGAGATGCATACCTTCGGACAGGAAGCGGATCCCTCCCTGCATGAGATTTTCTGCGACGGTCTGTTCGTGGCCATTGGTCTCATCCCGGAGAATAAGCCGTTCACCAACCTTGCATCTCTCAATGAATACGGGTATTTCGATTCGGATGAAAACTGCATGACCAGAACGCCGGGCATTTTCGTGGCCGGGGACTGCAGGAGCAAGCACATTCGCCAGTTGACGACTGCCGTAGCAGACGGAGCATGTGCAGCACTTGCCGCCTGCCGTTTTATCAATAATCAGCATTGACAATTTTGGTAAAATAGTATATTTTACTTAATAGAAGCGATGCTCTATTAGATAATTTTACTCATTTGATCGAAGGACTGTGGTTTTTCAGTCACGTGCGAATGATCTTACAGGAGAACGTGTTATGGCAGGATTATATGAAACACTGGAATTCATCCTTGAGCACATTGCAGAATTTGCAATTCTGATGTTTGAATACATCGGTGTCGGTGTCATTGCTATTTCCGGCGTGCGGGGCCTGATCAATTATATTCGCAAGCGTCCCGATACGAGGCTTATTCTGGCACAGGGCCTTGCAATGGGCCTGGAATTCAAGCTCGGCAGCGAGATCCTTCGTACGGTAATCGTGCGCAGCATGCAGGAGATCCTCATCGTTGGCGGAATCATTGTTCTTCGTGCCACGCTGACGATCCTGCTTCACTGGGAAATTAAGAACGAGAAAACCGAGCACGGAGAATAAACACCGGGCAGCCCGGATCATAGATCAAAAAGAAAAGAAGTCCGCTTTTGACAGCGGATTTCTTTTTGTTTGACCATCCCTGTGTTTTGAGTTTTCAGGATTGCCGTTTTGTTCGGTTCATTAGATAGCAGTATATAGATCTATACGTGAAACACATGTTTATCAAATAGATGTTGCGTTTTTCCGGTGCATGGTGCTATAATATCATGGAAAAAAACGATCATTATTTCGATAAGGAATCTTTATTATGACAGATACTACAGCTGATACAGAACGTTTTTCCGGACATCCCGATCCTTCCGGGTCTTCACAGGCTGCCGTGGCTTCCCGCAGCGTTGAACAGACGATCCACGATATGTCTGCCCGTGCACAGACTTATCATGACCAGAAGGACATTCAGAATATCCTGCAGCTTCGGGAGGTTCTGAAAACCATGCCGAGGTTTGCCAAATCCTATTTCCGGGCCATTGAGCCAACCACATCGACCAGGACCCGTCTGGCCTATGCCTACGATGTGCGGACTTTTTTCCGTTTTCTGCAGGAGGAAAACCCGGTGTTTGCCAAAACCGATGTGACGGAATGGCCTGTGGAGGTTCTTGATCAGCTGCAGGCGACAGACATCGAGGAATACCAGGAGTTTTTGAAGGTTTATGACATTGACAAAAAAATGACAGGCGTAACAAAGGAAATGGGTCAGGTCACCAACGGGGAAAAGGGACTGAAGCGAAAAATGTCGGCGCTGCGCAGTTTTTATGCCTATTATTATAAGCGTCAGATGATCAAAACGAACCCCTCGGTGCTTGTGGACATGCCGAAGCTTCATGAAAAAGCCATTGTACGGCTTGATGAGGGGGAAACGGCTGCGCTGCTCGATTACATCGAACATGGCGGCGATGATTTAAGCGGACAAAAGAAACGATATTATGAAAAAACACGCATTCGGGATCTGGCGATCGTCACGCTGCTTCTGGGCACGGGAATCCGCGTGTCGGAATGTGTCGGACTGGATGTGCAGGATGTGGATTTCCGCAACGGTGGAATCAAGGTGACACGCAAGGGCGGATCCGAAATGATCGTATATTTCGGGCAGGAGGTGGAAAAAGCTCTGCTGGATTATCTGGATATCCGGGATGGAATCACGCCGGTTGCAGGGCATGAAAATGCACTCTTCTTTTCCACCCAGCGCAAACGGATGGGCGTTCAGGCTGTGGAAAACATGGTCCGCAAGTATGCCCGGGAGGTCACCACGACCAAGAAGATCACGCCGCACAAGCTGCGCAGTACCTACGGTACTGCGCTGTACCGCGAGACCGGTGATATCTACCTGGTGGCAGATGTACTGGGTCATAAAGATGTCAACACGACCAAAAAGCACTACGCAGCGATGGATGACGAACGAAGAAGACGTGCTGCAACCGCTGTGCAGCTGCGTGAAGAACAATAAGGATCAGCGGATCAGGCTTTCCAACGTATCGAACAGTGCGTCCGGTTCCACCGGCTTGGAAAGATGCGCATTGAGCCCGGCCTGCATGCTTCGCTGCACATCCTCATCGAACGCGTTGGCAGTAAGAGCGATGATTGGAATATTCTTAGCATCTGGACGGTCCATACTGCGAATGATCCTGGTCGCTTCAAGACCGTCCATCTCCGGCATGCGCATGTCCATCAGGATCGCATCGTAGGATCCGCTCTGTGAGGCGGAAAACATCTCAACGGCCTCTTTTCCGTTCTGTGCCAGATCCACATCCATTTCCCGCATGCTCAGGAGCATCATCATGATCTCGGCATTGACGGGCATATCCTCTGCCAGAAGGATATGGCAGCCCTTCAGATCGACCTTACTGGACATGAGAAGTTCATTCTTCCGGCGAAAGGCCTCCCGGAATTCATCCATCACGGAGCCGGCGAAGAGCGGCTTTGGTACAAAGGTATCGACCCCTGCTCTCTTCGCCTCGTCGGCAATATCCTCCCAGTTGTAGGAGGTGAGGATGATGATGGCGGATTCGTGGCCGATCACGGATCGGATCCTTCTTGTGGTCTCGAGCCCGTCCATTTCCGGCATTTTCCAGTCGATCAGAATCAAATTGTAGGGATCGCGTCTGGCATGACGCATCTTCACCATTTCCACTCCCTGTTTTCCGGATTCGGTGAGATCACAGCGGATTCCGACCTGGCCAAGGACGATCCGGGCATGCTCACAGGCAACCGGATCATCATCGATCACCAGGACACTTAAATTGTGGGGATGCAGATCCAGTTCATGATCCTGCCCTCTGAGCATATCACGGTCAGCCTCCGAGAGTGTGATGGTGACGGTAAAGGTCGATCCCTTTCCTTTTTCGCTTTCGACCTCGATATGCCCGTTCATCAGCTCCACGATGCTCTTTGTAATGGGCATTCCCAGACCGGTGCTCCCATAGTGGTTTGTAATGGAGCTGTTTTCCTGACTGAAGGCATCAAAGAGATGCGGAAGATAGCTTTTGCTCATCCCGACACCGGTATCGGTAATCACAAAGCGCAGCGTGGCCTTATTGTCAAAGCGGGCGGTTTCCTCAATGACAAAGGTTATACTTCCGCCTTCCGGTGTAAATTTGACAGCATTGCCAAGGATGTTGATCATCACCTGACGCAGCTTCATGTCATCACCGATGTAATAGTCATCGATCTTACCGCGCAGCCGGCACTCGTAATGAAGCCCCTTATCACGGCATTGCCCGCTGATGATGGTATTTACCTGCTCCAGGACCTTGGAAAAGGAGAATTCTTCATTTTTGATGACCATTCGCCCGGATTCGATCCGGGACATATCCAGAATATCGTTGATGATGCTGAGCAGATGATGCGCCGAGGTGTCGATCTTCTCCAGATATTCCTTCGTCTTCGGAGCGGTTTCCGGATCGGCCATTGCAATATTATTCAGACCGATGATCGCATTCATCGGCGTGCGGATTTCATGGCTCATATTGGAGAGGAAAATCGTTTTTGCAGAATTTGCCTGCTTTGCACTCTCCAGAGCATCCTTCAGAGCCTGCTCCTGGACAAGATTTCTTCTGGTCAGAACATCAACATCGGTAAAGCATGCACCAACGTTATGGACGACATCGTCGCTGCTTTCTCCCGGAAGACGGACTCCCGCAAAACGCACCATTTCATAGGAATCTTTTCCATTGCGGTGCACCATGTAGCGGAACGAGATCACGCGCTCCTTTTTCAGCCCTTCCCGAATCTGATCAGGCTGGATAAACTCCAGAAACTCTTTTCGGTATTCCTCGGTCACATTCGCATTTGCATAGGCTGTCACAGCCTCAAGGTACGAAAACTCTTCCCCGACTTTAAAGCCATTTGCCACATCGGAATGGGACTGATAGCAGATCCCGTAATTCCGGTCGAGCTCCAGATAATAAACACTCCAGTAATCTGCTGCCAGGGCAGAGATCATCTTTTCCTGCCGCTTTCGATGATGTTCCTGCGCAAGCAGCTTTTCCTGCAGCGCCACCTGCTCCTCGAGGGCCTTCTGAACCGCCATTTCCGAGCGGACTTCGTCATCGACATCCTTAAATCCGCATACGACTCCGAATTTCCCGCCCGGCATGTCCACCTTTGCAAATTCGATCCGGAAATATCGCTGCGTCCCGTTATCCATCATACGAAGATAGGTCACGACAAACTGGGATCGCTCGCGCAGATGGGCGACGATGCTCTCCATCGTGAGATCCTTTTGAAGCCGCTCCTGATCAACCGGTGCAACCGTCGTGCGGATGTAATAATCCTTGGCCTGGGAATATCTCATCCGCTGCAGAGCATCACGGATGGGAACACCATGAATCGTCTTTCCCTGCGTATCTCCACGGTACAAAGAAAAGCTCTCTGTCTCTACATCATTGATCAGCCAGACGGTGTGATAGGACTCGATCAGAGCCTCAATCACTGCCTGCCTTACAGCAAGATCCGTCTCCCGCTGTTCCCGTTTCTGCGTAATATCCGAAAGGAACACATAATAGATCCCGCCGTAGGCTTCGGTTTCCGTATAATGGCCAAAGTCTTCGACCCAGCGCACCGCACCGTCCCTGCGGATGATCCGGTATTCCATATAATCCAACTGATCATCGTTGGATCGAATCTGCTGTGCGATTGATTCAGAAACAGCAGAATAATCCTCCGGATGCACCATTCCACGGAAGGTATATCCCGTCAGCGACCGGAACTGGTCAAGATCATGGCACCCATAAATTTCCAGAACAGCTTTGTTGGCATACAGGAGCTTCTCTCCTTCTCCGGACTGATAGATGAAAAAACCGCCCGGCATATGCCTGCCGATTTCTTCAATGATTGAAAGGGTCTGCTCATTGAGCTGAAACTTCTTTCCAAACATCTGGGCCTCCTTCCGGTCCCGATACACGGCTCTTATTCCATAATCACATACCGCGCATCCTCCCAAGCAGAACACTTCCGTTCTCCTTCAGCCATCGGTTCCATTTCGGATAATCCGGATACACCTCCCGGATCACGGCATAAAAACGATCCGAATGGTTCATCTCTTTCCGGTGTGCAAGCTCATGAACAACAACTGCATCGAGCACCTGAGGCGGTGCAAGCATCAACAGACAGTTGAAATTCAGGTTTCCTTTTGCCGAACAGCTTCCCCAGCGCGTACGCTGATTACGGATCGTGATTCTTCCATAGGTCACACCCATTCGATCGGCGTAATAAGCCACCCTTTGCGGGATCACCTGCAATGCTTCCTCCGCCAGCCTCTTCATATCCCCTTCACTAAGAAGACCTTCCTGCACGGCATTACGCTGCGCCGCTCTGGCCTTTTCCAGATGCCGGTCGATCCAGGAACGGTTCTTTTCCAGAAACTGCTGAATTTGAATGGTACCGGTTCGCAGAGGCGCTCTCACAATCAAAGCCCCGTCACGGATCTGAATAGCCATCGTCTTCCGCTTGCTGCGTATGATCTGAATATGCTCTGCATCTGCATCCATGTGTGATCCCTCTCCTTCCGATTCTTTTTTATTTTATCTCAGAACCGGTTTGTCGGCAATAGTATTCAATTGAAGAATAGCGAACGGAAAACAAATGAAAAAGGCCCCGAACCCGGGGCCTGTGCTGTGCATTTCATGAAACAGGATAAAATGCATCTTTTTTCGTTAAAAGCATCATATTTCAGCTTTAAGTTCCAACTTTAAATTCCAGTTTCAAGCTTCGATTTCGAATTACAGTTTTAAAATTCAACTTCGAATTACAGCTTCAGATCGTCCATCCAGATCTTGAGATCCTCCATGGAAACCGTGCCGCCATAGCGTTTTCCTTCCAGAACCTTTGCCTCACGCCCGGTCAGGTTGTTGATGCGGGAAGTGATGTTCCCCATCCCGCTGCCACCGGAGGTGCAGAACGGAATAATCGTCTTTCCCTTCAGGTCATGCTCCGCAAGGAACGTGTCGACAATACTCGGCTCGCGTCCCCACCAGATCGGGAAGCCGAGAAAAATCGTGTCATAAGATGCCATCTCGTCAACCCTGCCCACCATTTCCGGACGGCAGTTCGGATCATTCATCTCGATCGTGCTGCGGGACTTTTCATTTCTCCAGTCAAGATCTTCAGCCGTATACACCTGCGCCGGGGTGATTTCAAACAGGTCGGCGCCTTCAATCGAAGCCAGCTCCTCCGCAACCTTTTTGGTAGTGCTGGTCGGCGAAAAATATGCAACAAGAATTTTGCTCATGATGAAAACCCTCCATAAATTGTGCTCAGTCAATTCACACCTTTTTCATTTTATCATATTTCGCGACGGAATTGTATATGTTTTCCTCGCCGTTCTATCACCGTTCTATCACTAAAAGGGACGGCATGCAGGCTGGCGTCAAAGCACAAGCGAATAATTTCGTCCGCTTAAGAGAAAAAGAAACTCCAAACAGAGAACCGTCCCCTGTCCCATTTTTATTGTTCTCCGAGCCGTTCCAGCAGTGTTTTGAAGTATTCCGGCAGTGGTGCCTCGAATTCTACGTACTGCCCGGTGCGGGGATGGATGAAGCCGATGGTGCGGGCATGAAGTACCTGTCCCTGCAGTGATGTCCCCAGCAGGCTTTTTGTGCCGCTTCCGTAGACGTTATCTCCGAGCAGTGGATGTCCTGTGCTGGACATGTGGACACGGATCTGGTGGGTGCGGCCGGTCTCCAGGCGGCATTCGATGTGGGTGTATACTCCTGCGCGGCCCTGATAGCGATGCAGTACCCGGTAATGGGTCACAGCGCGTTTGCCGTGTGCCTGATCGATCGCCATTTTTTTTCTGTCGGTGCTGTGGCGTCCGATCGGAGCATCGATGGTGCCAGTATCCTCTTTCAGATTTCCGACGACGATCGCTTCATATACCCGGTTGATGGAATGCTCTGCGAGCTGCTTTGCGATTGCATGATGGGCAAGATCCGTTTTGCATACAATTAATGACCCGGTCGTGTCCTGATCGATACGATGGACAATTCCAGGGCGCAGGACTCCGTTGATTCCGGATAGGTTGTCCCGGCAGTGCCACAAGAGTGCATTTACCAGAGTGCCATCTTCGTGACCGTGCGCCGGGTGGACCACCATGCCCTTGGGCTTGTTGACGATGAGGAGATCATCATCCTCATATAAAATGTCCAGTGGAATGTCCTGCGGTTTTGCCTCCATTGGCCGGGGCTCGGCGATAGAGACGGTCACGACATCCTTTTCCCGCAGGGAATACCCTGCCTTGAGACCGGATGTCTTCCCTGCAACCTGGATCTTTCCTTCCTTGATCTGTCTGCTCAAAAAGGACCTGGTAAAATGAGGAAACTGCTGTGCAAGAAATACATCCAGGCGCATGCCGCTTTGCGCTTCGCCGATCTCAAAAACCTGTGCGCCATCGAATAACGCATCATTTTCATCATACATTTCCATTTCAGGCATGTTCAAGCTACTTTTTCCTCCCGGGTTTGTCCGGCTGTTATGGAGAAATCTGCATACGGGTCAGCGAAGGCGCTGCAGATCCTCTTCCCGATAGCGAAACAGGATGAGAAAAATCAAAGCGGCACAGCTTACGCATACATACACATCGGCAATATTGAATACCGGAAAATTGATCAGTGAAAAGTACAGAAAATCGATCACATAATGATGCCACAGGCGATCGATCATGTTGCCGAGCGCTCCGGCGCTGAGCATGATACACACCACCTGCAGCGGGCGGTATTGTCTCGTGGACGGGAGTACCCGGATACAGATCCAGGCGGCGAAGCCGGTGATCGCCAGTGCCAGGACGGCCAGCAGAAGCTGACGGCCTTTGAACATACCGAAGGCGGCTCCCCGGTTTTCCAGATAAAACAACTCGAACACGCCCGGAATCAGCCCAAGGGAGGGTTGTCCCTTCAGGAAATGTGCTGCGAGCAGCTTTGACACCTGATCGATCAGGATCAGTACGCATACGGGCAGAAAGAAAACCATCCACCCGTTCTTTTGATGAGATTTGTTCATGATGATAGCTACTGTTCTGCCCGGATCGGCTGGAACGCCAGGCGCATGGATCACCACAGATCAGCGTTCATTGAATCCAGTGCAGCGGTCATTTCCTCCTTTGTAACGTTCTGATCGATAAATGCACTGCCGATTTTTTTCAGCAGGATGAAGCGTATCCTGCCGGCAGCGGCTTTTTTATCGTGCTGTGCAATGCGCAGAATCTCTTCTGAGGTCAGGGCATCAAAGCTGATGGGAAGTCCGAAAGCCACCATCATGTCCCGTATCTCATAAAATTCATTTTCATCGAGATATCCGCGTTTCCAGGAGATATGAGCCGCAGCGATACAGCCGAGTGCCACGCAGTGACCGTGCGGCAATGCGTAATGCTTCGCTGTTTCGATGGCATGTCCGAGGGTATGTCCGAAATTGAGGAGCGCCCGCTCGCCCTGCTCCTTCGGATCCTTCTCAACGACAGCGCGCTTGATGCGGCAGCTTCCTTTGATCATAGGGATCAGACAGGTATTGTCGAGCTCCTGAATCTCCATCATATGCTCCAGGACCCATTCGTAATATCCTGCGTCCCGGATCAGGCCGTGCTTGAGCACCTCGCCCATTCCGCTCTCAAACTGCAGCTGCGGAAGCGTTTTGAGGGTGGACACTGCAATATACACGAGTGCAGGCATATGAAAGGCACCGACCATGTTTTTGTAGGAATCAAAATCCACGCCGGTCTTCCCGCCGATGCTGCTGTCCACCTGGGAAAGAAGGGTCGTGGGAATCTGGATAAAACGAATTCCGCGCAGATAAGTTGCCGCGGCGAACCCGGTCATATCCCCCACAACGCCGCCGCCGAGTGCCGCAAGGACATCGTGCCGGTCGAAGGAATGTACAGTCAGAAATGAGTAGAGAGCACGAATCTCATCCAGAGTTTTGTGCTCTTCGCCGGCGGGCAGGGTGTAGATATAGACTTCCCGGCACACCGGAGCAAGAAACGCTGACACCTGATCGGCATACAGAGGTCCGACATTGCTGTCGGTGACAATGCAAAGCCTGCGGTTTGACAGCTCGAGTGTACGGACACATTCCGTCAGGCCGGTAAGATCTTCCCGGATGTGAATGTCATAGGCTTTTGCGCCTTCATAAGTGACGGACAGGATCTCTTCATTTACTGCCATTGTGGTCCTTTCCGGATCGCATTCAAACGATCACACAAACTTCTCCAATACAACAAAAATACGTCCCTTTTTGGAGGTTCCTCCCTCTTCAAGGAACAAAAACCTTCCTTCCCCCCGGACGGAAATGATATCCCCCGGGACAGCGCGTGTGCTGCCGTCGATGATCAGACGACCATTGCGAAACACCTTCCCGCCAGCGCACAGTTCCTTCATGCTGCTGCGGGATGCGTGGAAGGCCATCGGAATCAGCGCATCGATCCGGGGGGAAGGCACACTGCCCTCGATCCGCACCGTCCGCACGGCAGGGAGCTGCTCGGATGAGAGCGATATCACGCTGGCTGTCACGGGGGTATGGCGCACACGGATCAGATTTTCTGCGATAAATGGCGCCATCTTTTCATGCGCAAACAGATAGGCACAATGCTCTCCGATCCGGATATCGCCGGTTTTACAGCGGTCGATCCCCAGATGCAGAACAGCTCCGAGAATATCCCGGTGGCCCAGCTCCTGTGCATAGCGGTTATCGGAAGGTACGATCCGGATACAATGGATCGGAAACAGCTCCTGCGCGGGCATAAAGGAAAGAGCATCAGGAAGGAAACCCAGCATCTGACGCTCCGAATGAGGTAATCCGCCGAAGAGCACCGGGTGCGCAAAAGCAAGGTCTCTTTCCAGCGAATGAAAGATATTCTGTTCATTTAGTCCGAGAAAGTCGGAGAACATCGGACACTGCTTCCGCTCGGAGGCTGCCGCGAGATCCTTCAGACGATTTCGGAATAATTCTTCTTCTCTGTTCATTTATCTGCGTTCAAAGGGCACATCAAAGGCATCGCTGATGATTTCCTGAAAATCACCGGTGAGATCCACGGAAGCAGGTGTGATCACAAAAATGTAGGTGCTGACCTTCTGGAGATTTCCATCCATGGCATAGCAGGATCCCGCCGTAAAATCAATGATCCTCTGTGCGATCTCAAGTTCAAGGCCTTCCACATTTAACACGACCGTACAGTCGGAAAGCAGAGAATCCGTGATTTCACGGGCATCCTCCATAGTATGGGGACGAATCACACATACCTTCATGCCTGCCGGCTCGGACCTTCTCCTGCTGCGGATGGACGAAACCTTGGAGCTTTCCTGAGATCTTCTGGAAACGGAAAACGGACGGGGCTTTACCGGCGGCTCCTCATCTTCCGGATCATCCTCAGAATCGGTGTCGGTGATTTCATAGGACGGAAGTGCAGCAGGCTGATCCTCATCACGCTTTTTGATCACACGGCTGCGCGGTGCGGTTTCCTCCTCCTCGACTTCGTCGTCAAGGTATTCTTCCTCGTCATATTCATCATCATTCAGCTTGATCACATTTAAAAACTTATCAAGAACGCTCATAAGATACCTGTTCTCCTGTCACCAAATATTCCTGTTCCGACTCTGACAAAGGTTGCTCCTTCTTCGACAGCCACCTCATAATCGCCGGTCATGCCCATACTGAGCTCAATCATACTGACATTATCAATGTTTTTTCCTGCGATGTCAATACATAATTGCTTTAATAGGCGAAAGTACTGCCGGTTCTGTTCAGGGTCTTCCACATTCGGTGCAATGGTCATCAGACCGTTTACATGAATATGCGGAAGAGGCGCAATTTGTCGGATCAGTTCTTCCGTTTCCCCGGGACTTACACCGAATTTGCTCTCCTCCCCGGCTGCATTTACCTCCACCAGCACGGGCATGATCACATCGCATTTGGCTGCCTGTTCATTGACAGCCTGCGCCAGCTCCACCGAATCGATGGAATGAATCAGGCAGGCCCGGCCTACCACATATTTGATTTTGTTTTTCTGAAGATGACCGATCATATGCCACTTCAGCCCGGCAGGAAGACAGCCGAATTTGTCACGCAGCTCCTGGGGCCTGTTCTCTCCGAATACCTGCTGCCCGGCAGCGATCGCTTCTTCGATCATGGAAACAGGCTTGGTTTTTGATACGGCGATCAAAGTCACTTCCTTCGGATCTCTGCCGCTTCTTTCACAGGCTTTTTCGATCCTGCGTCTCACCTCATACAGGTTTTCCTGAACACTCATTTATGTCACCTCAAAACAGTTTTTCACAATCATGATCTCATCAGATGATTTCATCCGCTACGACCTCGGAAGCGTTCAGTGCGATGAAATCATGTGCGGCCAGACCATAGCTGCTGTACGGTTCGACAACACAGAATTCCTCGTTGGAATCGATGACCGTGACCTGACGGAACTGCGCATAGCCCTGATTGATATTATAAACGCCCTGGATCGTAACCAGATTTCCCTGTGTCACCTTGTGCCGTTTGCTGGTGCCGGGCATCTGAATGTAATCCCCTTCCTTCAGCAGAGCCGTATCCACCAGATATCCACCGTCCTGTTTTGCGTAAACAGACGCTGTAACATAGTTTACGACTGCCTCTCCGTTGGAACGATAAGTCTCCCGCAGAAAGGTGATCTCACCGGAATGATCCGGATTGGTGATCACATATTCCTCCGGAATACGGTAGAACACCCGCTCCGTGATGGCTGAGGAAGGAATTTTCAATCCCTTTTTGCTGTCCATCAGCAATTCGATCTCCAGATAGCGATCATCGGCATATCGTACCAGTGAATTCTTCAGCGTTATGCGCCCGTAGCTGCCGCCATCATTTTCAACTACTGCAAAGGAAGCAGAAAAGGTTGTATCATCCTTGAGAAAACGGAACCGTACAGTCGAGCGGTCCTGCAGACGAAGCTTCAGATCCGAAGAAAGCGGAAAATACAAATACCAGGTCTCCCCGGTGATCAGCTTGAACAGCTGATCGCCGCTGCGTACATAGTCGCTGGTCAGGCGGACGTTCACCGGACGGTACTGATTTTTGCTGAAGGAATCTGCCGTGATGTTCTCTTCCGTAAGGGACTCCATTCCGTCGATACTGTAGACGACAAACCCGGATACAGGCGCATTGACCAGATTCACCAGTCCTCCGGCTGTCGATGCACGCACTGACCGACTGTTGAGAAGGATGCTCTGCAGATTTGCCTTGAGATTATAGACCTCTCCGAAGGTACTCCCCGAATAATTCTGGGAATAGGCAAACAGTTCCTCACGCAGCTCGTTTCGGTCCGATGCAGAAAGCGCATCTGTTGAATCGGAAGAGGGTTCCGTTACGAGGGCTGAGGTAGAAAGCTGCTCGTCAATGGCACACACGGTAGCGTCCGCACTGATTCGCGCACCGTCCCGCGCATAATACGTCACGTAGCCGGAGTATGTGGCCGGGATCACGGTTTCGTTTTTCAGTGCCAGCGCCGTATAACGATAATTGCCGGAAATGGTTCCGGTGGTCACCTCGTAGGAAGCGGTGTGCTTTGCAGTCAGGTAGGAAAACAGCGTGATCACCATATAAATAAAAATCGCACCAAAAAGAATCGTGCCAATATTGAGCCACGCAAAACGATGATATGTTCTGATGGAGGTCACTTTTTTTCGTTCCGCCAAAACCGGTACTCCTCTGACAACCCACTTCCCAGGAGGAAGAAACAATTTAAACAGTCAAGAAACAATTCAATCCGTCATTAAACATTCAATCATTCAATCGGTCAGGAAACGATTCAATCGAAAAGAGAAAAGCCCGGATGGAGCTTTTCTCTTCGTCCAATCGTAGATCAGGTTTGATGATTATTCATTAATGATCATTGCGTGCATGGACTCGGGAAGCTGATCCTTCGTAACCGATACGCTGATCACAAAGTTCACATTGAACGAACGGCTGATCTCGTCAAGTGCAAGGATCGCATCCGGAACCTGCTCGGGAGTGATTTTCATGATCTTCAGGAAGCTGTCCAGATAAATCTGCTCCAGATCATTATCCTGTGAAAGAAGTCCGCAAAGGAAACCTTCGAAAGCATCGGGATTTTTGACCGGATAATCCGTAATGTCGATCAGGCGGACCCTTCGGTTCAGTTCGTACATATGCTGTTTGCATTTATCTACATAAACGATATTTCCATGCGCTGTCTGGATCTCGTTGTTTGCTTTTTCCAAAAGGATCTTGGTCTTCCCTTTGCCTTTTTCACCGATAATCAACTGAATCATTCTTTTTTCCTCCAAGAAAATATTGTCAGAGAAGCAGCCCGGAATACAAAACCACTGCTTCCGATAAGGTCATTATAATTCATTCAAGCATAAAAGACAAGCGACAACATGCCGTTCATCTCAGAGTACAGTACGTCCTTGTCGGCGCTGTGCATCAGGCCGGCAATAAATGGGTTGCCATACAGATCCTTTACGAGAAGGAACAGACATGCACCGGCATCCTCGGTCGTCCCGGTTTTACCGCCATAGATGATCACATTATCGGGAAGAGACGCCTCCCCGGTAAAATAGTGATTGGTCGATTCCCAGGTCACCGCTACACCGCTTCCGTCCTCCCTGGTGTATTCAGCATAGTAGTTTTTCCTGCTGATCATATCCATGAACAGATCATATTTCATTGCTTCCCGGAACATCAGATAAAGATCATATACACAGGTATAGTGCTCCGGATCGGTCAGACCGTGCGGATTGGAAAAATGGGTCCTGGTAGCACCGAGAGAACGGGCCTCCGTGTTCATCAGCTCCACAAAGCCTGCCACACTCCCGCCCACATGTTCGGCAATGGTCATGGCTGCATCGTTGCCGGAGGCGATGATCAGGCCGTAAAGCAGCTGCTTGAGGGAAATACGGTCTCCGGGCTTGATATCACAGACAGAGGAACCGTATTCAATATCCAGAGCGGTATCCGTGACGGTGACGATATCATCCGGATTGCCGTATTTCAGCGCAACCAGACAGGTCATGATCTTTGTCAGACTTGCCGGAGAACGGGTCGTGAACACATCTTTCGCATAGATGACTTCTTCGTCCGTCAGATCAAAAAGACCCGCGCTCAGCGCACCGATATTCAGCATATCCAGATTCTGATCCGAATCCGTGACACACAGCTCCTGTGCAAAGCTTTCGGCCAGACCGGAACGGGAATCGGCGCCTCCCAGTCCGTAAACCGTATGATGACTGTCATACTGCATCGACAGATGATAGTCATGGGAGCGAATCACATAGAACCATACCAGATACCCGAGTACGACAACAAGGGCGAGAAGCGCGATCAGCACTCCTGCCAGACGTCGTTCCATCCTGCGCTCCCGCTCATCCCGCGCGTTGATGCGGTTCCATTCCCGCTCGGTATAACCCAGAGATCTGGGATCGACTGTATTATTTCCGCGCCTGCGTCTTTTGGCGGAAGCAGAGGCGGATTGCTTTACTTGTACATTTCTCGCCACTCAAGGTCTCCTCTCTCCAGCGATTTCAGAAGGACCTCTGCAGTTGCAATATTGGTTGCAAGAGGTACATTGTGAATGTCACAAAGGCGGATCACCTTCGTGATATCCGGTCCGGAGGTCTTGGGATTCTCCGGGTCACGGAAAAACAGGACAAGATCCATCTGATTCTGCTCGATCATCGCACCGAGCTGCTGTTCTCCTCCGACATGGCCGGACAGAAGCTTGTGAACCATCAGTCCGGTGGCTTCTTCGATCAGCCTGCCGGTGGTTCCCGTAGCATACAGATCATGTCTGGCAAGGATCCCCCGGTATGCAGTACAGCAGTTCTGCATGAGTTTTTTCTTTCCGTCGTGGGCGATCAGGCCGATATTCATTGTCGTCCTCCTTTCATAGGCACACATTTTCCGGTCTCATAAAGATATCTGCAAAAATGGGAATTGTCAATATCTGCGGGACTGCAGTCCCACATTCAGGACGATTCCCATCCCGAAGCAAAAGGTCAGAAGCGACGTTACACCATAACTGACAAAAGGCAGTGTAATGCCGGTGTTCGGCATCAGGTTTGTCGCAACGGCAATATTGATAAAGCTCTGGAAAATGACCAGAGACGCCATCCCGCAGCAGATCAGCTTTCCGGCAGTGTCCTTTGCGGTATAGGCGATCCGCAGACAGCCGACTGCGATCAGAAGCTCCAGCAGGATGATCAGACAGCATCCGAGAAAGCCGAGCTCCTCTCCTGCCACGGCAAAGATGAAATCCGTCTGCGGTTCGGCAATGAAATTGCCTCCCTTGACCGAGGAGACCACGTTATTGTTCAGTCCCTTCCCGTACAACTGTCCCGATCCGATCGCTATTACGGAATTCGTCTGCTGATAAGCCTCGTTTGCATAATCCGCGGGCCGCAGCCAGGCCATGATTCGGTTGAGCTGATATTCCTCCAGCAGTGTCTGACCCGGACGCAGGATAATACTGAAAAACACAACGATCAGCGGTACCGTTACCAGAAGGATCCCGCCGATGATCCGAAAGCTTAAGCCGGCTGCAAATATGATCGCACAGAATGTCAGCGCCGTGGCGATGGTCGTAGAAAGATCCGGCTCCTTGTAAATCAGAAACAGCGGAATGCCAAGAAGGATGACGGAACCGGCGATCACCCTGAAGGTATTCAGCCGGTCCTCATGCCGGGCAAAATAGTCTGCGAAAAACAGGATCAGCACGATCTTCATCAAATCGGAGGGCTGAAACTGAATGCCGATTCGAATCCAGCGGGTTGCACCGTTTACATTTTCTCCGATGACCAGAACCGCTGCCAGAAGCAGGGCCCCTGCGGTATACCACACCCATGAAAAGCCGATAAGCCAGGTATAATCCACCAGGGAAAAAATGAACATTATGGTCAGGCCGAGCATCAGCCCGACGATCTGCCGGCTCTGGGAGGAACGCTGTGCACTGCCGATGATCATGATCCCGAGGACCGACAGAATGACGACCCAGAGCACCAGACTGATTTTATAATCTCTGAAATGATATTGCCGAAACATAATTGCCAGGAATGGCAGCCTCCTTTCTTCAGGATCGGATCACCCGTTCCTTCAGATGTTCAAATACACTCCCGCTGCCTGCAGCTTCTCCCTCCAGCGGTTCCATTACAAAATGATCGTCCTTCAGATAAGCGATCGCGGGAAGATTTGGGATTTCTCCGTCATCCTCTTTTTTGGTGATCGCCGACCGGCAGGCCGATGAAGCGATCCGCAGATACGATGGCTTCAGCAGAAGGGCAGCCACGAAGGCTTCATCATACCCTGAATAACCGGCGGTAACCTGTCCCATACACCGGCCCAGGATGATCACGCTTCCATCCGCCCTGACACAGGCACCCGGCGGAACATCCCCGAGGATCACCAGAGAATTTTCACTTTCCAGTGTCTGACCCGGGCTGATGCTGCCATAATATACTGCAGCATGCTCTGATACGGTCGACTCCAGCGCCCGGACGACTGCCTCCTTGTAGTACTCCGACGCCTCGGCGCTGTCATCCACGAGACACACGATCTGAATGTGGGAATTCTCTGAAATGACACCGACCAGCGTCCGTTCCTGCTCTTCGGTCAAATCTCTTCCTTTAAAAGAAACTGCCATCTGCGCATTGCGGAAAAACCTGGCTGCTTCCCGGAATTTCTCCCCGACATCCTTACAGAGCAGGTCGAAGGGAAGATCGTGATCAAGCAGAATGATCAGTCCGTAAGCACAGCTTTTGATGATCACGGAACTAGGCCGCATGTTGGTTTCCTCCTTCCAGGTCGCTTATCCCGGTCCCAATTCCCGGGCCTGATCCCGCCTGGTATTTTCGTAAACAAAGGAACAGGCAGGATCCGAAGGAACGCTGCAGTACAGCAGTACATTTGAAAACGATGGATCAGTCCTGAATCGCATCGTTTACCGTAACCGCTTCCACCGCATGTCCTGTGAGCAGCTCTGCTTCCGGCCTGGATCCGAAATAATAAGAAACGGTATCCATCGCCAGTGCAGCGGCGTTCGCGCTGCTGTACCCGTTTGCAATTCTCGCAGCAATGGCCATGGTCGGCGCTTCCTCCGTGGAATACGGAGCAAATCCGATAAATTCCGAATGGGTCGGTTTGGTGACGACCTCCTGCGCGGTTCCCGTTTTTCCGGCAATCGCGACATCATTAAAGGCCTTCAGAACCGAGTGATTGCGCACCATATCGCGCATGCCGCCGTGGATCGTGCTCCATAAATAGTCCGGCAGTTCTACGAGCGAGTGAATCGTTGGATCATTTTCATCGATGGTATTTCCATTGGTGTCCGTCACCTTGTCGATCAGTGTGAGGTCATAACAGGTACCCTTGTTCGCGATGGTGGCAACATACCGGGCAAGCTGTGATACGGTAAATGCATTGTTACTCTGTCCCATTGCCATCGGTACAGCACCGTAGGTAGCCATATGCGGAGCGCTCTCAGGCACCTCCACGCCGGACTTTGCATCAAAGCCGTACATGGATGCATATTTCTGCAGGGTCGCCACACCGGTGTCATCCTGATAGGTACCGCTCACCATACTCAGACGATATCCGATCGTGTTGAAATAATAATTACAGGAATCACGGATGGCACCCTGCAGCGTCTCGGCGCCGTGTGCACCGGGATATACCCAGCACTTGATCTCCGGATCCACCTCTGTAAATTTACCGGTACATACGATCCCCTCATCCACAGAAACCTGGTTTTCCATGATCCCCGCAGTTGCGGTGACGATTTTGAAGGTGGATCCCGGTGCCAGTACCTCCTGGGTCGCCCGTGAGTAGAATGGCGAAGAGAGATCGGTTACGAGCTTTGTATAGTAGGCGGAATCCATCTCGTTGACCAGACGGTTATTGTCATAGCCAGGATAACTCACACAGCATTTCACATCACCGCTCCCAGGATCCACGATAACGATCGATCCGGAACAGGGCATCAGCGCAAGCTGTGCAGGCGTAAGCTCCAGATTATAGATTTTATCCCGGATAAAATCATAGGCGCTCATTTCACCCGAAGAGAGTGCATCATAATCGGCATCGTTGCGTTCGAGAATATTCTGATCATACAGGAGCAGACATACCTCGCTTCCGCTTAAGGAGCCCTCCTTGAGCATGTAGCGGAATACACGCTTGCAGAAATCCGTGTCTGCGATCAGATTCTTCGAGATAAATTCGGAAAGCGCAGTGTAGATCTCATAGGAATCCATGTAGGAGGATTCCTCGATCACACCGTTCATGTCGATCCAGTTTTTGGAGATCGCATAGGTCAGAAATTCCTGAAGACTGATGGTTTCATCCTGATTCCAGGCGATCCATGTCAGATCACTTTCATCAATGGCGTCACGGTTGAGGATCCCCTGTGCCGGAAGCATAGTATTGACAATGTAGGACTGATATACCTGCATCTCCTCGGTAAGATCCTTGTATGCAGTCGGCTGGGCAGTGGTAAGCTGTTCATGGATCTCCCGGAAGATCTCATCCGATTTTTTCAGGAACAGTTCATACACATGCTTTTCATTGACGGATGCATCGGCGTCGGAAAGCTGTGCCACATCCAGCACATTATTCTCAAACAGAGAAAAATACACGTCATACACCGGAACGACAACATCATCCGATGAGGTGTACCATTCTTCGTTGATTTCATCGGTATCCACAATGTGGCTCCACAGAATCCCGGCGATGTACTGTTCAAGGATCTTGTAGGCCGCCTTCTGCAGGTCACTCGAGATCGTCAGATACAGGTTGTTGCCGGCCTGCGGATCATCCCGGGATTCCACGCTCAGTTCCCGGCCGAGATTGTCTACATAAAGGGTCTCCAGTCCCTTGTCCCCGTGCAGCTGGGCTTCCATTACCTGCTCCAGCCCGACTTTTCCTACGATGTCCGAGCTGTCATATCGCTTATCCGGATTGGCTTCCTGAAGGGAAGCGAGCTCTTCGGAGGAAACCTTACCGGTATATCCGATAATCTGCGCAAAATATTCCGCGTCATTGTAAACGCGCTGATAATCCTCCGAAACATCGATCCCGGCCAGCACATCACTGTTTTCAAGAAGCTGGGCCACGGTTTCCTCACATACATCCTTTGCGATGGTGATGGAATTATAGCGCTGATAGCTGTTCTGTGCCAGCAGATTGCGCATCGCACACAGCTGCAGGATCTCTTCTTTTGTGAAGCTGTCCGGCAGTTCGTAGTCAGCCCGCTCCCGGACGGTGATTCGTTCATCCAGGATGCCGTAGTATTTTGTGGAACACAGAAGCTCGATCAGATCGGCGGCACTGATATTTCGCTGCTCCTCGGTCAGGTCGTCGATATAGATCTGCCCGAAGACATCGGCTTTGAAACGGCTCAGCGTGAAGCCGGTCGCGTCATATGCGTACTGACCGTCTTCATCGAGGAACACATGAAAATCCGTATATACGTTATCGCCATGCCCTTCAATGATCTGAATCGAACGGTAGAGCGTACTGTTCAGTGTGAGGTTGCGGATGTGTGTAGAGGGATAATATCCGCTGTCTTCAAAGGTTACAACATAGGAAAGCTTATTATATGCCAGCAGATTTCCGTCACAGTCGTAAATTTCTCCGCGCGTACTGGAAAGCTTTCGTTCCTTTTTGATCCGCATGGTAAAATCGGATTTATAGCTCTCCCCATTGACGATCTGCAGGTCAAACAGACGGTTGACCAGCACACCGCACAGCACGGAGAAAAGAGCACCCAGTATAATGAGCCGCAGGAAGGTACCCTGTAAGAAACGGCCTTTTCTTTTTCTATGCAAAACGATCCATACTCCTTTTGTCGGATTTGCTCAGCCACTGGTTGATCCGGTAGATCAGCCGATAAACGACCAGCGTGATGAGCAGAGTGTAGACTACCTCGGGGATGATGATCCTGTGCAGATAAAACAGCAGGTGGATCCTCCCCCGCATAAGGAAGGTAAAGGCATAGCAGTATAAGCCGTATGCCAGATTGCTGATGCTGCAAAGAAGCAGCGGAGTTTTTATGTCGTCGTCATAAAAAATACGATAAAAATAACCACACAGATATCCGATCCACATATAGATCAGTGCATTGAATCCGATGGTTCCCGGGTACAGCAGATCCATCAGAAGACCACCGAAAAACCCGGTGTACATACCGGTCTTCCGCCCGCACATCAGAGCAAAGGAAGCGGTCAGGATCACCAGCAGATTCGGCTTGATGGATGCAATCGCGAACACCTGAAACAGACTGCACTGTGCGATTACGGTAACGATGAGCAGAATGCCCATCACAATTCTACGCTTCATTCCCTATCCTCTCCTCTTTTATGACCCTCCCATGGCTGTCAGGTCATAAGGGGATGGTTCAATCGCCCTGTCCTTCCCCGTCTTCTGCGCCGGCAGCCTCCTCCTGTGGGGCATCATCTCCAGCTGCTAAAAGGGCACTTTCAGGACGGTCCACATCATTGATCACGCTCGTTTTTGCGTTTTCAGGACTGGCAACATACTGCTTCAGATCCTTGATCACCAGCACCTCCTGAAGATGGAGGAAATCAGCTACAGGTGTGATCTGGCCGGATTTCGTCAGATTGTTCGCATCGTTCCCGAGCTCACTGATATATCCGATCAGAATGCCCGGCAGATATTTTTCACTGATGTTGGAGGTCACTACTTTATCCCCGACATGGACCTTGTTATCGCGGTCAGTCAGCTTGACCAGGCTTAATGATCCCGAATCGATCAGCTGCAGATTGCCGGCAATAATACACGTATCAGAGGTTTCGGACACCATGGCGCTGACGTTGCTGTTATCGTCGATGATCGAGCGGACCACTGCCCAGTTGGGACCGGCCTCCGTCACGATCCCCACCAGTCCGGCACCGCCCAGCACATTACAGTTGACCCGTACGCCGTCCTGCGTGCCTCGGTCAATGGTAAAGTTCGAGAACCAGTTTCCGCTGTCCTTTGAGATAACATGGGCACCGATCGTTTCATAATCTGCATAGGTATCCGAGAGCTGCACCAGCTCCCGAAGCCTTGAAAGCTCCTCCTTATCCAGCACCAGCTGGGAATTCTCTGAAGTCAGGGTATCCACACGCGCCTTCAGTTCTTCATTTTCCACCCGCAGCGCAGCCGAATCGCGAAAGTTTTCCGTGATGGATCCAAGCCACGACCCGAAGGTATTGATTCCCTTCTGGATCGGCGTAACGATCACACCGGCAGCCTGATGGACGACTCCGGTTGTTTCCTGCCCTGTCAGTGACACAATGATCAGAAGAGCGCATAGAATGGAAAGCAGTATGATCACCCTGCTTCCCGCCTGCCCTGTATTTCGTTTTTCTCTCATAAGCGTCTGTTCCTTCTGTAATTCCCTCAGTACTTATTCCCCTCAGTATGGATCAGCTTCAATATTCATTAATGGAAGGGGCTCGGGTAAGACTTTTGAGTTCTTTGTTGTTTATGATCTGCAGGATGCCGCGAATCGTACTGTTGCGTGGATCCTGCAGATGGTAGATCGGAAGGCCGATCTCCTTCTGCATGTAGATCGGAAGATTGAGAATCATGGACACCCCGCCGGTGAGGAAGATTCCCTCCCGTGCGATGTCCCTGGCCAGCTGCGGCGGTATCCTTCCGTAAATGCCGCGGATCTCGGTGATGATCCGGTCGATGGTTTCGAGAATCGCAACACTCACTGCAAGGGAAGGAATCATATCGGACTTGGGAAGGCCCGAAAGCGTATGGATTCCGAACACCTTCTGCTCCAGACGGGGCCCGTTGATCATGAAGGCAAGATTGTTTTTCAACCGCTCTGCGGTTTTCATTCCGACATGCAGATTGAATTTCCTGCGGATCATGGTGACGATGTCTCCATCCAGTGTTTTTCCGCCAAGCTTCAGGGTCTGCCCGAGGATCACTCTTCCACCGGTGATCACGGATATTTCCGTGGTATCAGCACCGATGTTCACAAGCATGTGACCGCTGCTCTCCAGCACCGGAAGACCGATACTGACCGCATCGGCGATGCCTTTATCAACAAGGCGCACACGGCTGGTCTGCCGGCTGTCCATCAGAACATTGAAAAAAGCCCTCTGTTCTACCGGGGTCACATTGGAAGGCACAGCAAGACACAGTCCGGAGCTTTTCCGGGCAAAGGATGTAAACTTTTTCAGGGTATAGGAAAGCACCAGTTCCATGTTTGTGGCACTGGCAATGACACCTCCGGACATGGGACATGACACTTCAACATCCGCAGGATTTTTTTCATACATTTCCCATGCTTCGTTGCCGATGGCAAGCACCTTGCCGCGGCGCAGTGCGATCATGTTCCTGCTGTCCAGAAACTTCTCACCGCTGCGGTCACGAAGCTTTATGGTATCGGTCCCCAGATCGACACCGTGCAATGACGAAAACAGCATATCGTCTTATCCTTTTCCAATTGATGCATCAGAGCAGATTTTCTCTGCGCATGCTGATATAGCTGCGATCACCGATAATAATATGGTCGAGCAGCTCAATGCCCAGCAGCTCTCCCCCGGCCCGGACCCTCTCCGTGATCAGAATATCCTCCGCACTGGGGGTGGGATCACCACTGGGATGATTGTGCAACAGTATAATATGTACACAGCGGCTTCGCAGTGCACACATAAAAATCTCACGCGGAGAGATCAGCGAAGCATTGACCGTACCGCTGGAGATCACTTTTTCACCCAGCAGATGACCTTTTGTGTCGAGCATGAGCAGAAGCACCTTCTCGCACTCGGCGTGACGATATTCTTCCATATAATAATCTGTGATCACGTCCGGATCCTGGAAGCAGGTCGTGCTCGGATTGAGTGCTTTTCTTGCGATCCGGACAGAAAGCTCGGCAATACATTTCAACTGCATGGCCTTCACTTTCCCGACCCCGCGAATCTGCAGAAGCTGGGATGCACTGTGATGATAAAGACCGGAAAGTCCTTCCCGGCCCAGTTCATTTACGATCCTCCTGCTCAGATCCAGCACGCTCTCACCGGCAACGCCTGTGCGCAGGATCACACTCAGAAGCTCCGCCTCCGACAGAGACCGTTCCCCTTCCTTCCAGCACTTTTCATAGGGACGTTCGCATTCAGGGAGCTTCACGATTTGAGATTTTTTTTCTTTCCGCGGCATAAGTTTTACCGCTCTCTCCGATGTATTTTCCTCTCTCCCTGAGGAAAATGCAATTTTATTATTTCATTTTTTGACCATAAAGTCAACTGCAGACGGCGCATTCCCCTGCAATCTTTGCACCGGGAGATGCGCCGCCTGTTCAGTCAGCTGTTATTCTGTTTTTCTACCAGTCGTTCTCCGCAGTAGATCTCACGAAGCTTCGGCTTGTCGATCTTGCCGGTCGCATTGCGGATCACCGGGGCGAAAATAAACTTTCTGGGACGCTTGTAACGGGGAAGGTCGACACAGAATGCACGCAGCTCATCCTCCGAAAGCTCCATTCCTTCTTTTACCTGCACAATGGCTGCGGCGATCTCGCCCAGTCTCTGATCCGGCAGACCGATCACGGCCGCATCATGGATCTTATTATTGGTCATCAGGAAGTTTTCGATCTGCACCGGATAAAGGTTCTCGCCTCCGGAGATGATCACATCCTTCTTGCGGTCAACCAGGAAAATAAATCCATCCTCATCCATCCGGGCCATATCGCCCGTGTGCAGCCATCCCTCCTTCAGCACCTCAGCGGTGGCCTCCGGATTCTTGTAGTATTCGACCATGACGCCGGGTCCTTTTACGCACAGCTCGCCGACTTCGCCGCGCTCCACCGGGACATTGTTTTCATCAACGATCTTGGTTTTCCATCCATGGCCAGGTACGCCGATGGCGCCGACCTTGTGAATGTTGTCCATGCCAAGGTGAACACAGCCCGGACCGGTGGATTCGGACAGACCATAGTTCGTGTCGTATTTATGATGTGGGAAGTATTCCATCCAGCGGCGGATCAGACTGGGCGGAACCGGCTGCGCACCGATGTGCATGAGCCTCCACTGGCTGAGATGATAATCCTCGAGCCGGATCTTTCCGGAATCCAGTGCTGCAAGAATATCCTGTGCCCACGGCACCAGCAGCCACACGATCGTACACTGCTCATTGGACACCGCGGAGAAAATGGCCTCCGGCGAATTGCCCTTCAGGATCACAGCCCTGCTGCCGGTATACAGTGAACCGAACCAGTGCATTTTTGCACCGGTGTGGTACAGGGGCGGAATACACAGGAAATTGTCCTTCTTTGTCGTTTCATGATGGATAGCCTCCATCTGGGCAGACTGCATCAGAGCAGTATGTTTATGCAGAATTGCCTTCGGGAAACCGGTCGTACCCGAGGAAAAATAAATAGCGGCATCATCGATATCCTCGATCAGAATCCTGGGTGCGGTCGAGGAGCTGTTGGAGGACTGCCGGAAATAATCCTCCGCATAGGACGGACACTGATCCCCGACGAAATACAGCAGCGTATTCTTCTTGATATGGCCGGCGATATCCTCAATTCTTCCGATAAATTCCGGACCATAGAACAGCACGTCGGAATCGGACGCCTCCAGGCAGTAACGGATCTCTTCAGCGGTAAAACGGAAATTCAGAGGAACCGCCAGGCACCCTGCCTTCAGAATCCCGAAATAGATCGGCAGCCATTCCAGGCAGTTCATCAGCAGAATCGAGCACTTCTGTCCCTTGCGGATGCCTCTGGACATAAGCATGTTGGCCACACGGTTGGCCTTCTCGTCAAACACGGACCAGGTGATTTCTCTGCGGTAGTAGGAACTGGAGGTCGGCTGGATGAGCTCGTACTCTTTCCATGTCACACGCTGTTCCTCCCGTATCTCGGGATTGATCTCCACCAGTGCCACTTCTTCTCCGTACAATTTGCTGTTTCGTTCCAGCAGGTCAGTAATCGGCATTTTATGTGTCCTCTCTGTTTCTAGATTGTATTGGTTTAACCCGTTAAAGCATATTAGCGTTTTTTAAAGAAAATGTCAAGCCATTCCGGATAGATTCCAGGGAGATACTGCTTGCTTTTCGCCAGGTTTCAGGCTACTATAGAGACTGATGCAGTTTATGGAATGACAGACAGCTGCAAATAGATTGCATATTGCGATCATTAATACGTATAATTATAGAGTGTTAATGAATTCGTACCGTGGATCATGATCACGGATCATCAGTATGCATAGATGGACAAGGAGGTTAAGAATGAGCAAGGAACAGACGAATGTCTGTACCCGGGAGCTGATGCTTGGCAACAAGGCTGTTGCAAGGGGCTTATATGAAGCAGGTGTCTGCTTTATATCCAGCTATCCCGGTACACCCAGTACGGAAATCACAGAGGAAGCCGCAAAATACGACGAAATCTACTGTGAATGGGCACCCAACGAGAAGGTAGCCATGGAATCCGCTTTCGGCGCATGTCTTGCCGGTAAGCGTGCATTCTGTGCTCAGAAGCATGTCGGACTGAATGTTGCGGCGGATCCGCTTTATACAATGTCCTACACCGGTGTGAATGCCGGCTTTGTCATTGGTGTGGCGGATGATGCGGGAATGCACTCTTCCCAGAATGAACAGGACAGCCGGCACCATGCGATCGCAGCGAAGGTTCCGATGCTTGAGCCCTCCGATGCGGCGGAAGCCCTTTCTTTTACGAAGCTGGCCTACGAGATCTCCGAAAAATTCGATACACCGGTCCTGATCAAAATGTGTACCCGTGTTGCACATTCTCAGTCGGTCATCACACGCGGCGAACGTACGGTTCCGACCCGCTCATATGAAAAAAATATTGCGAAATACGTGATGATGCCGGGGAATGCGAAGCGCCGTCATCCGGTTGTCGAGCAGCGTACACTGGATCTGATCGCATATGCGGAGGATTGTCCGCTCAACCGTGTGGAAATGGGCGGCACACAGCTCGGAATCATCACTGCTTCCACCTCCTATCAGTATGTGAAGGAGGTATTCGGCGACAGTGTCAGCGTTTTGAAGCTTGGCATGACCAATCCGCTTCCCGAGAAGCTGATCCGTGATTTTGCGGCAAAGGTGGACCGCCTGGTTGTCGTTGAGGAACTGGATCCTATTATTGAGAATCATGTGAAGGCACTGGGCATTCCGGTGTCCGGGAAGGATCTGCTTCCCATGATCGATGAGTTTTCCCAGAGCCTGATCGCGAAGGCTCTCGGAAAAGAGGTTCCGGAGGGCCGGTCGCTGGATGTCAACATTCCGCCCCGTCCGCCCGCAATGTGCTCCGGATGTCCGCACAGAGGCATGTTCTACACACTCAAAAAGAACAAATGTACCGTACTCGGCGACATCGGCTGCTACACGCTCGGCGCAGTGGCTCCCCTCGGCGCCATTGAGATGACGCTCTGCATGGGTGCCTCCATCGGTGCCGTTCATGGTTTCAACAAGATTCTCGGTAAGGAAAGCGAAGGCCGCACCGTTGCCGTGATCGGTGATTCCACTTTCATGCATTCCGGAATGACCGGTCTTGCAAATGTTGCCTACAACCAGTCCAACTCCACGATCATTATCCTGGATAACTCGATCACCGGCATGACCGGCCATCAGCAGAATCCGACCACCGGATACAACATCAAAGGCGATCCGGCCGGTAAGATCGATCTGGAGGCGCTGTGCCGCGCCATGGGCTTTGATCATGTACGCGTGGTGGATCCTTATGATCTTGCGCAGTGCGACCAGGTGCTGAAGGAAGAGCTGGCCTATGAAGGCCCCTCCGTGATCATCTCCAGAAGGCCCTGTGTCCTTCTCAAATATGTGAAGCACAATCCACCCCTGTCGGTGGATCCGGACAAGTGTGTGGGCTGCAAATCCTGCATGCGTATCGGCTGCCCGTCCATCTCCATCAAAGAAGGCAAGGCATGCATTGACCAGACGCTGTGCGTAGGCTGCGAGGTGTGCAGCCAGCTGTGCAAATTCGGCGCTCTGCAGGCGAAAAAGGAGGGCTGAGGATGGAAACAAAGAATATTATGATCGTCGGTGTCGGCGGCCAGGGCTCTCTTCTGGCCAGTAAGCTTCTGGGACATCTGCTCCTGACCCGGGGTTACGATGTAAAAGTCTCTGAAGTTCACGGCATGTCTCAGAGAGGCGGCAGTGTCGTCACCTATGTCCGTTACGGCGATAAAGTGTACTCTCCCGTCATCGACCGGGGCGAGGCGGACTATATCGTGTCCTTCGAGGCGCTGGAGGCCGCAAGATGGCTTCCGTACCTGAAGCAGGACGGCGTGATCGTGACCAATACCCAGCAGATCGATCCCATGCCGGTGATCACCGGTGCCGCCGAGTATCCCGAGGATATCATCGGGAAGCTGAAGGCATCCGGCGCGAAGGTGGATGCCCTCGACTGTCTGAAGATCGCCAATGAGGCCGGTTCTTCCAAAGCCGTGAACATTGTTCTGCTCGGAAGACTTTCCCATTATTTTGACCTGCCCGAGGAAGCGTGGCTCGAAGCGATGGAAGCGATCGTTCCCGCCAAATTCCTTGAAATGAATAAAAAGGCCTTCCGTATGGGCAAGGAGGCATAGTTACCCGTTGTTTCTCTCTCGAGTGGTTTTTTAGAAGAGGTGAAAATTTTATGGAGAGGTACTATCAGGAAGAGATCGAATGCGCATCGCGCGAGACGATCAAAGCGATTCAGGACGAAAAGCTCGTAAAGCAGGTCAGACATGTGTGGGAGAATGTTCCCTACTACCGCAAAAAAATGGAAGAAAAGGGCGTCACTCCCGATGACATCCATTCCTCCGATGATCTTTATAAACTGCCGTTTCTTTCCAAGGCGGATCTGCGCGAAGCATATCCCTACGGTCTGGTCGGCGTACCCCTGAAGGACTGTGTACGTATTCAGTCCACATCCGGAACGACCGGAAAACGCGTCGTCGCGTTCTACACTCAGCACGACATCGATCTGTGGGAAGATTGCTGCGCAAGAGCCATCACGGCTGCGGGCGGCACCAATGAAGATGTATGCCAGGTTTCCTACGGCTACGGTCTGTTCACCGGAGGTCCGGGTCTGAACGGCGGCTCCCACAAGGTCGGCTGCCTGACCATCCCCACCAGTTCGGGCAACACAGACCGTCAGATTATGTTCATCCGTGACCTGAATGCGACCATTCTGTGCTGCACGCCCAGCTATGCGGCTTACCTCGGCGAGCGTATGAAGGAGATGGGCTTAGGGCCGGATGATATTCCCCTCAAGGCCGGCATCTTCGGCGCAGAGGCCTGGAGCGAGGAAATGCGCCAGGATATCCAGAAGACCCTGGGCATCAAGGCATATGACATTTACGGTCTGACCGAACTGTCCGGCCCCGGCGTCTCCTTTGAGTGCTCCGCGCAGTCCGGAATGCACATCAATGAGGATCACTTTATCGCTGAGATCATTGATCCCGACACTGGCGAAGTCCTTCCGGAGGGAAGCGAAGGCGAGCTCGTGTTCACTTCGGTCGATAAAGAAGCCTTCCCGCTTCTGCGCTACCGCACCCGTGATATCTGCTCCCTCACAAGAGAAAAATGTTCTTGCGGACGTACCCACGTGCGTATGATGAAGCCGAAAGGACGTACCGATGACATGCTGATCATCCGCGGCGTGAACGTATTCCCGAGCCAGATCGAGACCGTTCTCATCAACCACGGATATGCTGCGAACTACCAGATCATCGTCGGACGTGTCAACAATACCGATACGCTGGATGTCCAGGTCGAGATGACGCCCGAAATGTTCACCGACAACATGGGTGAGATCGCCGAGCGCCAGAAGCAGCTCGTGGATGGCCTCAAGTCCATGCTGGGCATCAAGGCGAAGGTATCCCTTGTTGCACCCAAGACCATCGCCCGCAGCGAAGGCAAGGCGGTTCGAGTCATTGACAACCGGAAAATCTGAAATATTTGAAGGAGGGTTCGAAATGAGTATTAAACAGATCTCCGTATTTCTGGAAAACAGACCGGGAAAACTGAAAAATATGACCGGCGTGCTCGCTCAGGCAGGGATCGACATGCGTGCGCTTTCCCTGGCGGAAACCAAGGATTTCGGCATTGCCCGGATCATCGTCGATGATGTATTCGAGGCAGTGAATGTTCTGAAGGAGGCTGATTTCGTGGCAAGCCTCACATCCGTCCTGGCGGTGGCAGTTCCTGATGAACCGGGCGGACTGGACAAGCTGCTCGCTTACTTCAACGAGGCAGAGGTCAACATCGAATATATGTACGCATTCCTTGGCGGGAATGATGCAAAGCACGCCTACATGATCTTCCGTGTGGCCGACACCAAGGCGGCGGAAGCCAAGCTGTCCGGAAAGGGTCTGCGCATCCTTACGCAGGAGGATATCGCACAGATCTGAATATCAGCACAGTTTTGAACATTTTTACTTATCTGAACATCAAGCCGAAAAAGCCATCCGATTTCCTCGGATGGTTTTTTTCGTGCATTCTTTTAAAGCGTCTACCAGGGCGTCAACGATCTCCTGCGGAGTGTCACGCGGGATCATGATCGGCCAGGTCTCGTTCAGGTTCGGGATATTCTCGGTGCCTTCCACTTCCGTTGTAACAGAGGGAGTGGTCACGCCCGTTCCGGTGAACTCAAACGGATCCGCGCAGGTCACAAAGATCGGGGTAAGCATATCGCCGTTCAGGTAATCGATAACGGAGGACAGAGATCCTGCACCCACCATTACAACATCACCTGCGATGCAGCCTACCGCCGCATCCGCACAGGAACCGAACACGCTGTAGGAGGGAGCCGCTGCGCCCTTGGCAGCGCAGATCGCTTCAAACTGGGTGTGCGGGCCATTGCCGTAAGCACCGATACCAAAGCTGTTGCCCTCTGCAAGATAATTGAACAGCTCCTCCATGGTCATCACGCCCGAATCCTTGTTGGCGAATACGACTGCGGGGCCGGAATAGGGATGGAAGGAGATCCAGTCCTGCCAGCTCGACTCAGAGTAGTTGTAGATCGGGAAGGAAGAAAATCCACCGGTACCGGTCGCGAACATGCTGTACCCGTCATGAGCCTGCTCCAGCACATAATCGCACGCCACTGCAGAGTTGGCGCCTTCCATGTTCACGCAGTTAATACTCTCTCCCAGATAATTAGCCATCTCCGCAACGACCGGACGAACCGCCGTGTCCGTTCCGCCGCCTGCGCCATAACCGATGTAAACGGTAGGCGTTCCGTTTTCAAAGATCGCAGCCATCGATGCGGTGCTGCCGGCAACTGCCAGTGCCAGGCCCATTGTAAGTGCTGTAAGTCGTTTTCCCTTCATTTTACCCTCCTTGGTGTTGTGCCTGCTCGTCTTTCAGACGGCTTGCTGCATGAGAATCAAGAGAATCTTCATGCAAAACATTGTGAAAAATAATAGTAAAGCCAATTTATTATAGCCTTTTTGCACAATTACAGTCAGCATTATGAGGGTTTGCTTTGTGTAAAAATACTGTTAAATCCATGTAAAGAAACAAGGGACAGAACATGATTTGGCAAAAGAAACAGAATGGGACAGAGAACCGTCCCCTGTCCCATTTTATGATATGCTTCAGATTTCTTCGATTTTGATGAGATTTGTGTTTCCGCTTCTTCCGTTGGTCACACCGCCGGTAATGACGAGCTTATCGCCTTTTTTCAGGTCGAAGGTTTCCTGCGCGATCTTACGGGCTCCGTAAAACAGGACCTCCGTGGACGGATACATTTCGCACATTTTCGGCGTTACCGCCCAGGAGAGCGACAGGGTCCGCCATGTCTTCTCGTTCGTTGTCAGACCGATGATGTCGACCGGGCAGCGGAATCTGGAGACCATGCGGGCCATCCCGCCGGAAAGGGTGCAGGCGACGATCGCGCTCGCATCGATATCAATGGCCATCTGGCAGGTGGAATGGGAGATCGCGTCCATATTGCTGCGGATCACAAAGGCATTGTCATGAAAACGTGCTTTGTAGTCAATGCTGTTTTCGGAAGCCTCCGCGATCTTGGCCATTGCCTGTACCGCCTGCTCCGGAAAACTTCCGGCAGCAGTCTCACCGGAAAGCATTACAGCGCTTGTCCCGTCGTAAACCGCATTTGCCACGTCGGAAGCCTCCGCACGGGTCGGTCTCGGATTGTGGATCATGGATTCGAGCATTTCGGTAGCTGTGATCACGCGTTTCCCGAGAAGGCGGCACTTTGTGATCAGAGATTTCTGTATCGAAGGCAGAAGCTCGTAGGGAACTTCCACGCCCATGTCTCCTCTGGCTACCATGATCCCGTCGCACTCTGCGCAGATCTCTTCGATATTTTCATATCCGGACCAGTTTTCGATTTTTGCGATCAGTTCCACCGAGTCGTCCTTACCGACCGACCGCAGCAGCTCATGCACATCGATCAGATCCTGTGCGACCGACACAAAGGAGCAGGCAATAAAATCCACATCATTTTCCACGCCGAACAGGATATCTGCCTTGTCCTGCTCGGAAAGATATGTCTGTTTGATGTGCTTGCCCGGGAAGCTCATGCTCTTGCGGTTGGAAATCACGCCGCCGGCGACTACCTCTGTCTCGATCTCCGTATCAGTGGTGGAAAGAACTTTGAAATTCAGGAGCGCATTGTTTACCAGAATCGTATCGCCAGCGTTCAGCTCTTTTGCCAGGTTGGCGTAGCTGACGGATACCATATGCTCATTCCCGACCACCGACCTCGTGGTAAAGGTAAACTTCTGCCCTTCTTCTACCGTCACGGAACCATTTGCAAAGGTACCGATCCGGTACTCCGGCCCCTTCGTATCCAGCATGATCGCAATCGGAAGATCCAGTTCTTCCCGGACCTTCCGGATCCGCTCGATCCGGACCAGATGCTCTTCATGCGTCCCGTGTGAAAAATTCAATCTGGCCACATTCATCCCCGCCAGGCACAATTTCCGGAGCATTTCCTCCGATTCACTGGCAGGCCCTATGGTACATACGATTTTTGTTTTTCTCATATGCGCTGTTCTCCTAAATGCACACAAATCTTGATTACCTGTTCTTCTTTGCAGCCTCGTTTTTTTCTCCGTCTTTCCGATCTTCCGGGGAAGAATTCATCAACTTACCAACTACAATCATAACAACGACTACGACTCCAATCAGAACAATACCTGCTGCTGTCATCATCATATTCACCTTTTCTTTCTATTTTACGGCTGTCGGATTCCTGTCATAAGGGGCAGGACCCGCCCCGGCAGCAATTTATAAACAACTTCATTGAGAAAGAAAAGGGATCGGTTTACATCCGTCCTTCAAATGCAGGAACCGTAGAATCTTCCTGTTGGAACTGCAAAAATGCTCTGCGCGGATGATCCGCTGTGGAAGCGAAAAGGCCGCAGCGCGGATCATATGAAGCAGTTTTTCGCTGCACAGCTGCTGATTTACGGACTGTCTTTGGCCCGGTTCTTTCCGGATATGGTTTACCGGAACAGTTTCGTTATGAGACGTTGACCGAAATAAAGGCAGTGCCTGCCAGGAGGTGGAAGAACGGATCTGACCCGCTGATATGGGAGCAGTGTGCAGATTTTCAGTGAAAAACGTATTCTCTTTTACCGTAAGAAGATGTGCTCTTTCCTGCTGTGATGCCTGATATGCAGTATAAAAAAGGGAGTAGAATAACAGACAGGCCAGAAACAGCGAAAATACCCGGTCGGAGCTGCGACCATTTCTGTACAGATAACGTCTGAAGGGTTTATCGTTCAAAAGATCCGCCTCCGCTTCCAACATTGTTTCATATTTATTGTACCATGCCGGATATCTTTATGCAATGGGACAGAGGGACGTTCCTTTCGGCCCTGGATGGAACAAAGGATCCTTCTTTCTGCCCCTGAACTGCCCCTTGTTCTGTTTTTCCACCGTTCAGCGTTTGGGAAGGTTACCATTGGAAATCTGTAAGAATTTTCCCCGTAAAACAAAAAACGGGACAGAAGGAACGTCCCTCTGTCCCGCTGTCCCAGTGTCGATTATTTGTCGAGCTTTCTCATCTCAACGCCGGTGATCTTCTCATAGTATTTCAGGATCGCGCTATGGTCATCGCTGCCGCAGCCGTTGTTGTGCAGCCACTGAAGCATTTCCTGTACAGCGCTGGTCAGGATCATCGGAGTGCCTACGCCGTGACCGGTATCCAGAGCGTTGTTCAGATCCTTGATGTGCAGATCGATACGGAAGCCGGGTTTGAAGTTGCCGTCCAGCATCATCGGAACCTTCGCATCCATAACGGTGGATCCTGCAAGGCCGCCGCGGATCGCTGCGAATACCTTCTCGGGATCAACGCCTGCCATGATCGCCAGCTCATAAGCCTCTGCGCAAGCTGCGATGTTCACAGCAACGATTACCTGGTTGGCCAGCTTTGTGGTGTTGCCTGCGCCGTTTACATCACCGCAGTGTACCACGGAAGCGCCCATCACATTCAGAAGTTCGCAATATTTGTCGAACATGGCCTTCGGGCCGCCGCACATAATGGAAAGGGTTCCGTCGATAGCCTTGGGCTCTCCACCGGATACCGGAGCATCCATCATGTTGATGCCTTTTTCTGCGCACTTTTCAGCGATGTCCTTGGACTGCAGCGGAGCGATGGAGCTCATGTCGATGATATCCAGACCCGGCTTTGCACCTTCTGCAACACCGTTTGCACCGAAGATCGCTTCTCTTACATGCGGAGAATTGGGAACCATGGTGATGACAACATCGCTCTTGGAAGCAACGTCAGCATTGCTCTCGCCGCGAACTGCGCCGCAGGATACAACGTCATCCAGAGCAGCCTTTGCGAAGGGATCAAAAGCAGTAACTTCATAGCCGGCCTTCAGCAGGTTCTTGCACATCGGGCGTCCCATAATTCCAAGTCCAATAAATCCAACTTTCATGATAATCACACCTTTCCGGTACTGTGTACCAATGTATCCGATATTTCCAGCGAAACAGCCAGGCACCCCGAAGGTGCCTGACCATATTTTTATTTCGAATTACAGATTGTAGATCTTCTCTACTGCTTCCTGAATGTGAGCAGCGGTCAGACCAAGGTAATTCAGAATGTCATCATAGTTATGAGCAGACTCACCGAAGCGGTCTTCCACACCTACGAACTCGATCGGGGTACGCTCCAGGCGAAGTGCTTCTGCGATAGCGCCACCAAGGCCGCCGATCACACTGTGCTCTTCTGCCGTTACAACGCCCTTCACGTCTCTTGCCAGAGCTGCGATCGCTTCGCAGTTCATCGGCTTGATGGACGGAACGTTGACAACGCGAACGGAGATCTTGCCTTCCAGAGCCTTTGCAGCCTCCAGAGCCTTCGGAACCATAACGCCGCAGGCGAATACGGTCACATCCGTACCTTCCTTCAGAACGACCGGCTCACCGGGCTTGAACTCAGCGCCTTCCGGTGTAACATTGTCATAAGGATTGCGGTTTACACGGATGTACATCGGGCCTTCGTGGGAAGCCATATACTTTGTGATCGCAACAGTCTCGTTGGCATCCGCCGGAACGAATACGGACATGTTCGGAATCACGCGCATGTAAGCGATGTCATCGATGGACTGATGGGTCGCGCCATCACCGAAATCGGAGCAGCCTGCGGAGGAACCGCAGATCTTCACGTTCAGCTTGCCGATGGCGATCGACTGACGGATCTGGTCATAAGCACGGCCTGCAGCAAATACTGCAAAGGAGGCTGCGAACGGGATCTTGCCGACTCTGGAAAGTCCGCCGGCGGTGGAAAGCATGTTTGCTTCCGCAATACCCATCTCAATGTGACGATCTTCCAGACCGGGCTCTACTTCGACCATCTTGCCCATGGTGGAACCGCCAAGGTCAGCATCCAGTACTACGATATCTTTATTCTCGCGGCAGAGCTCGAGAAGAGTCTGTCCATATGCTGTTCTCTGATTTTTTTCAGCCATTTTGATTTCCTCCTCCGTACTTCCTTATGAAAGCTCCGCAAGTGCCTGGTCATACTCTTCCTGGGTAAGCGCCTTGTTGTGATAACCGGCCTTGTTCTCAGCAAAGCTTACGCCCTTGCCTTTTACGGTGTGTGCTACGATTGCGGTCGGCTTGTCGGTGCATTTCTCAGCATCGTCAAGAGCGGTCAGGATCTGCTCCATGTTGTGGCCGTCGATCTCGATCACGTTCCAGCCGAAGGCTCTCCACTTGTCAGCTATCGGCTCGGAATTCAGTCTGTCTTTGATGAAGCCCTGTGCCTGCAGGCCGTTGTTGTCGATGATCGCGCAAAGATTGTTCATCTTCTTCGCGCCGGCTGCCATAGCAGCTTCCCAGATCTGTCCTTCGTCCATCTCGCCGTCGCCTACCAGTACATATACACGGTTGGGCTTCTCGTCGAGCTTCAGGCCGATCGCCATGCCAAGTCCAAGGGAAAGTCCCTGTCCCAGAGAACCGGTACCTGCTTCGATACCCGGAGTTCCAAGATGCGGATGGCCCTGCAGATAGAAACCGATATCCTTGCAGTGCGGAAGATCGTCTACCGGGAAGAAACCTCTCTCAGCAAGTGCAGAATACTGCAGGATTGCTACATGTCCCTTGGAAAGCAGGAAATAATCTCTTCCTTCCCATTCCGGATTCTTCGGATCCAGTTTCAGCTTGTGGAAATACAGTGCCGCTACCAGGTCAGCGCTGGAGCAGCTTCCGCCTACATGTCCGGCCACGCCGACACCGATGCACTTGATGCAGTCACGTCTGAGCAGCTGGCCCTTTTCCTCGAGTGATTTGATCAGCTCTTTACTGTATGCCATGATATTGTCCCTCCTGTGGTTCATAGCAATCCATTTGGTTCTTCCTGTATCTGCGGCTACAGAATTGATCTGTAAGCTGTAAGCTGTATAACAGGTTGGTTACAGTATAGTATAGTTCCATATTCTTGTCAATTGTGCAATCTCCATAATAGTTTGTCTTCCATTTATACACTTTCAACAAAGCATTTCCATTGACATTCCAGGTTCCTCAAAGTAAAATCATGGGAAGATGATTCACTCTCATACTTTAAGAAAATGATCCATGTCAAACAGGATTACGGAAAGCAGAGGCACAGGCCGATTATGCAGATCACACCTATTCAAAAAGTCAATGTCGTTGAAGAAATCTTTGAGCAGCTGGAATCCATGCTGATCGAAGGCACCTGGAAACCCGGGGATAAAATACCGTCCGAAAACGAGCTTTCCGAGACCTTCGGAGTCAGTAGGATGACTGTCCGGCAGGCTCTTCAGAAAATGAAGGCACTTGGCCTGATCGAGACCCGTTCCGGCTCCGGCTCCTATGTCCGGCAGGTAAACCCCGACGACAGCCTTCAGGACCTGGTTCCTCTGATGGTTCTGGGAGATACCTCCCAGCAGCAGGTATTCCAGTTCCGCGAGATCATTGATGCGGAAAGCATCCGGATCGCGACGCCCATCGCTACGACGGAGGATCTCTCCCGTCTGGAGGAACTCCTTGGAAAGATGAAGCAGTCCGCCGACAATGGTGACGGAGAAAAATTCTCGGAATACGATCTGAAATTCCACATGGGAATTGTCGAGATCACCGGCAATCCGCTGATCATCCGGACCAATCAGATCCTTCAGGCAGTTCTTGCCGAATCCATGAACTCCGTGATCGAAAAAATGCGCTTTGCTCCCGGACTGGACTATCACGAAAAAATCCTGAACGCCATGAAGGACAAAGACGCGCATCTTGCGGAGAAGCTCATGCGGGAACACATCCGTCAGAATTATCATTACTTCGAATAATGCGAATATTGCGAAACATTCGAATCATATGAATAATGCCAATCCCGCGATCCTGCAGGGACTGCCCTCTTTACGGAGGCCAGTCCCTGTTTTTATGACAGCATCATTACAGGCAGGCGTCCCAGCCGCCGTCCACATAGATCGTCTGGCCGCTGATGTAATCGGCTGCATTGGAAGCAAGCATTACTGCAACACCGGCAAGGTCCTTTGTCGGATCTCCCCATCTGCGCAGCGGCACCTCGCTCTTGACCCATGCATCAAATTCCGGATCCTCCGAGAGTGGCTTTGTCAGATCCGTAAGGAAATAGCCGGGTCCGATTGCATTGACATTGATGTTGTACTGACCCCATTCCGTAGCCATGGACTTGGTCAGCGTTACGATTCCACCCTTGGCGGCGCAGTAATTACCGATATTCGGACGGACCATCATTGCATTGATCGAAGAAATATTGACGATCTTTCCGTAGTTTCTCTTGATCATGCCTCTTGCAACCGCTCTGCCGGTGATAAATGCACCGGTAAGGTTGACATCGATGACCTTCCGCCAGTTCTCCACCGGCATATCGATCAGCAGATCCCGTTTATGGATTCCCGCATTGTTGACCAGAATATCGATCGGTCCGACCTCGTTCTCGATCCGGCTGACCGCCGCTTCTACCTGCTCTTCGTTCGAAATATCGAAGGCATAGCCGGGAACTTCATGCCCTTCCTCCTTCAGCGCAGCGGTGGCTTTATCCAGCGCGGCCTGGCTGATATCGCTCAGCACAACCTTTGCACCAGCCTGCAGCATACCTCTTGCGATCTGGTTGCCCAGTCCCTGCGCACTTCCGGTGACAAGTGCAATATGCCCCTCAAGTGAAAACATGTTTGTTGTCATTTCTTCATCGCTCCTGGAAACATTTTTTGATTAATAGCAGGTTACACCGCCGTCAACAGGCAGAGATACACCATTGATAAAGCTTGCTTCTTCGCTGGCCAGATACAGCACTGCATTTGCCACATCCGCTGCGGATGCAAGTCTTCCCAGCGGTACCTCGCCAAGGCGTTCCGCTTTGCGCTCCGGATCCTTGAACAGCACTTCCACAAGCGGAGTGTGCACGGTGCTGGGATGGATGGAATTGCAGCGGATATTGTCTTTTCCGTAACGGGATGCGATCGCTTTTGTAAGCATGGTCACAGCACCCTTGGAAGCGGTATATGCTTCCGGTGTATATTTATGACCGATCAGACCGCATACGGAGGAAGTGTTGATGATGCTGCCGCCGCCCTGCTTACGCATAACTGGGATCGCATACTTTGTGCCAAGGAACACAGATCCGGTGTTGACCTTCATCATCGTGCACCACTCTTCGATCGTCATTTCTTCCACAGGTTTACGGATGTTGATGCCTGCATTGTTGACCACCACATCGAGCTTTCCTGTCTTTTCCACGGCAAAGTCAACAGCAGCCTTCCAGTCCGCTTCACTGGTCACATCGGCTTTGATGAACCATGCTTTTCCGCCATCCGCGTTGATGGATGCAGCAGTCGCCTCTCCCTTTTCCGCATCCAGATCCACGATAATGATCTGTGCGCCGTTGTCTGCAAGAAGACGCGCCATCTCGCTTCCAAGTCCGCCGCCTGCTCCAGTAATCAGAATGGTTTTATCTTTTACCGTCATTGTACCTCTTCCTTTCTTAAATTCATGTTAAATTTGCTGCTACTTATACAAAGCCCGCTGTTGCAGCGGGCTTTTGTAACGATTTGGGATGCTTTGTCAAAAGCAGTACGACATCCTGTTATTTTTTCGCGCTGGCCAGCTCTTCTTTCGTACTCTTCACGGTCTTGATGGTACCGGAGATCAGGGAGTAAAGCACTACCACGATCAGGATATCACCAACCACACGGGTAAGGACCGAACCGCTCATGGTCAGCGACTGACGGAAGTTGATATCGGCCGTTCCACCCAGGATCAGGCCCAGGGTCAGCGGCGCCAGCGGGAAATTGAGCTTTCGCAGGATGAAGCCGATCACACCGAACACCAGCATCAGCTTTACATCGAACAGATTGGTACGGGAAGCGTATGCACCCACGACCGTAAGGGTCACGATGATGGGCATGAGCAGTTTACGGTTGATCTGCAGGATCTTAACCATCGGCTTGGTGAGCACAAGGGCAAGGCCAAGCATAACAATGGCTGCAACCATCAGCGTAAGACCGACGGTGTACATGAAGCTCGGGCTCTTTACGGTAAGCATGGGTCCGGGCTGAATACCGTGCAGGTTCAGGGCTGCCAGGAACATAGCCGCCTGGGTACTGCCGGGAATTGCCAGGGTCAGCATGGGGATCATGGCACCGGGGATACACGCATTGTTCGCTGTCTCGGAGCAGGCAAGTCCTTCAAAGGAGCCTTTGCCGAATTCTTCCTTGTTTTTGCTGCTGGACTTACCGGTCGAATAGGAAAGCCATGCCGCAATATCTTCGCCGGCACCGGGGATCGCTCCGATGCCGCAGCCGATCAGCGTGGAACGAAGCAGCGGCTTCATCAGCGCCCGGAATTCCTCCTTATTGGGAAGGATCGTGCCCATATCCGAGTTTACCTCAAACGGCGTTCGATCCTGCAGAACCGTCAGCACCTCAGCGATGCCGAACAGACCGATCAGCGCGGGGATCAGCTCGACGCCGCTGCGCAGCTGGGAAATGAATACGAAACGTCCGCTGTTGTACATCGATTCCACACCGATCAGAGCAACGAAGAAGCCCATAAAACCGGCCAGCCAGCCCTTCAGTGGCGAGCAGTCCACGGAAAGGTTGCCGCAGATGGTGATGCCGAAGATCGCCAGAAGGAACATTTCCCATTTACCGAACTTCAGCGCGATGCTGGAAAGGAACGGCGTTGCGATCATCATGATCACGCAGGAAAGAATCGTGCCCAGGCAGCTGGCCAGAACACCACCGAACAGTGCTTTGCCGCCTTTTCCCTTTTTAGCCAGCGGGTACCCGTCCAGAGCCGTCGCTGCAGCATTCGGAGTACCGGGAATGTTCAGCATGATCGCGGAGAACAGTCCGCCGGAAACAGCGCCTACATACACGCCGAGCATAAATGCCACGGCCTGATCCGAAGGCAGTGTGTAGGTCAGGTTGATCAGAAGCGCCAGTGCCATGGTGCCGGTCAGACCGGGGATGGCACCCACCACCAGGCCGAGAAGTACAGCACCGGCAACGATCAGAAGGTTCCATCCTTCAAACACTCCGCCGGCTGCCACTGCCAGGAGGCTGAATTGTTTTAAGATTCCACCCATAGATATTTCCTCCCCTTTTTATGGCATGGTGATATTGAATCCGAGCTTAAATGCATAGTAAACAATGGCAGACATTGCAATCGCGATAATGATCGAGATCCACCACTGCTTCATCGCCTTCAGATAAAGGAAATTGGCAATGAGATAAATGGACGTAGCAATAATAAAATGCATACGGCCCAGAAGCCCCCAGATGTAAACGACCATCATCAGAATCAGAATCAGAACACGTACTGTTCCGTCACTGGTGACAAACTCCTTCAGGAAAGCTCCGTTCATCACTTCCTTGAACTCCGTAAGCCCGCCCAGCTTGAATCCGATAAATGCAAGCACTGCGCCGAGCAGAATGATCACTCCGCCGACAATTGCCGGGAAGAAACCGGGAGCATCCAGGAAGGTGTTATAGATTTTCATATTCAGCGCGTCGACAACGATAAAAATGCCGAACAGCACAAGCAGAATACCGCTGACAAAATCCTTTGCCGCGCTTCTCTCTTTCTTTTCCTGCATGTTTATTTTTCCTCATTAAAAGCAGAACCAGGGGGATACAGCAGATGATATATCCCCGACACTCGTAAAAGGAGCGCCGCGGCGCAGCGCCTGCAACGCTCCTCTATGATCCTATGTCGGTAAAACCGCTTGCAGCTTATTGATAAGCTTCGCAGGTAGTCTTAACGGTTTCCCAATCGTACTCTTCCAGAGTCGGGATGCCATAGTCGGCAGGATTGCCTTCGCCAAGTCCTGCATTGAACAGCGTCCAGGAATAACCGGAGATGGAGTAGGACATGAACTTGTCAGCTTCTTCGCCGGTCAGGCCAATGATGTTGAAGCCTTTTTCTGCAGCGAAATCCTTCACAGCGTCGGTTTCGATTGCAGCATTGAAAGCTTCCACGAGTGCGTCCACGATTTCCTGCGGGGTGTCACGCGGGATCATGATCGGCCAGGTCTCGTTCAGGTTCGGGATATTCTCGGTGCCTTCCACCTCTGTAGTAACAGAAGGAGTTGTCACACCGATGCCGGTGAACTCAAACGGATCAGCACAGGTAACAAAGATCGGAACCAGCATATCGCCGTTCAGATAATCGATAACGGAAGACAGTGAGCCGGCACCAACCATAACATCGCCTGCGATGCAGCCTACTGCTGCGTCCGCGCAGGAACCGAACACGCTGTAAGCCGGAGCTGCAACGCCCTTGGCAGCGCAGATCGCTTCAAACTGGGTGTGCGGACCATTACCGTAAGCACCGATACCGAAGCTGTTGCCCTCAGCAAGATAGTTGAACAGATCTTCTGTCGTAGCTACGCCTGAATCCTTATTGGCGAATACGACTGCCGGGCCGGAATAGGGATGGAAGGAGATCCAGTCCTGCCAGCTGGACTCGGAGTAATTGTAGATCGGATAGGAAGAAAATCCGCCGGTACCGGTCGCGAACATGCTGTAGCCGTCATGCGGCTGTTCCAGAACATAGTCGCAGGCCACTGCAGAATTGGCACCTTCCATGTTGACACAGTTGATGTTTTCGCCAAGATAATTAGCCATCTCAGCCACTACAGGACGAACAGCCGTATCGGTTCCGCCGCCGGCACCGTAACCGATATAAACGGTCGGTGTGCCGTTTCCGAAAACAGCCGCCATTGCAGCCGTGCTGCCGGTGAATACCAGCGCAAGACCCATAGCCATTGCAACAAGTTTTTTCATTAGAGATGTCCTCCTTTTACAAGATTTTGTCCGACCAGCGGACGATTGATCCAGAAGATGGCTTTTTAAACCGATCTGCCGGACCCCTACCCTATGATACCGAACTGTACTCAACAGTTGATAGTTAAAGTATATAATAATATCCGAAGGATTGTCAATTCTTTTTCATTTCCGATGGCATATTTAACAAATCCCTTTACAGGAACCGGTGGTGTTCTTGTTGAAATGACTTATTCTGAAACAATTATCACATTGTTATCTGTCATAATATTAAAATATAATACGTACAATATTCTGACATCGAAGGCGGGCCCTTCCAAGACGTGAAAAATCGATCCCGTACGAAGGAAGGACCGGTGGAATATATCATTTGTCGGAGCGTTCCCGGGACCGCAGACTATAAAAGCGCCTCCAGGGAATATACCTGGAAGCGCTGCAGTTCAAACAGTCAGTGGTTCACTCCGTAATATATGCGAAAGGTCTGTCAGAATTCCGGCTCGATCAGTCCGTAAGTATTGCCCTTTCTTTTATAGACCACATTGATTTCATCGGTCTCGGCATTACAGAATACAAAGAAGCTGTGTCCGAGAAGCTCCATCTGTACACAGGCATCCTCGGGATACATGGGCTTGATATCGAACTTTTTGGTGCGGACGATTTTCACTTCTTCCATCGGCTCGCTTTCATTTTCCATGAATTCCTTGCGGAAACTGCCGCCGCCGTGATGACGTTCAATGATTTTTTCCCTGTACTTGCGCAGCTGGCGTTCGATCACTTCCTCCACCAGATCGATGGAAACATACATATCATTGCTTACCTGTTCCGAGCGGATGATATTGCCCTTAACAGGGATTGTAACCTCAATTTTCTGGCGGCCGCCTTTCTCCACACTCATTGCCACCGAAACTTCCGTATCCGGATTAAAGTAGCGTTCCAGTTTTCCAAGCTTTTCCGTCACTGCATTCCTAAGTCCGTCGCTTACCTCAAGGTTTTTTCCAGTGATCTTAAATCTCATAAGCTCAACCCCTTTACGTAATGGATTTGACAGCAATCACTGCCTGAAATGATTATAGCATATTCTCAATGATAATCAATAGAGGAAATGTAAAAATGCATATTTTTGTGCTTTGAAATATAAAAAAACTGTAAATAATACACAACGCCGTCACGAATATCGTGCAGCCAGGTCTTCGTATGAAAGATTCCCACCGAACAGATCCAGGGCACTTCCGACGGTAAAATCAACCTGCTCCTTCCCTTCGCGGCGGATTCGTTCGATATCCTCCATGGATGCGATCCCGCCTGCGTAGGTCACCGGAGTATCGGAAATCGCTGCATAGGATGAGAGGATTCGCAGGACATCGCTGTGCGGGCCCTTCTGCTTTCCTTCGACATCCACCGCATGTACGAGAAACTCGTCACAGCTGCCGGAAAGTTCGGAAAGAAGCGCACCATCAAGAACCATCTCTGACATCTTCTGCCATCGGTCTGTAACGATCCGGTACTGCCCCTGTTCATCCTGTGCACAGCTTAAGTCGAGCACAAGGTGCTCCCTTCCTGCAGCACGGACCATCCGCATAAGTGCGTCCTCATCGAGCCGGCCATCCCGGAACACATAGGATGTGACGATCACATGGGAAGCTCCGGCATCCAGGAACTGGGCGGCGTTTTCCGGGGTGATGCCGCCGCCGGCCTGCAGGCCGCCCGGAAAGGCTTGCAGCGCACGCAGTGCCTGCGCCTTTGTGTGTGCATAATATTCGGAGGATGCAGCATTCAGCAAAATCACATGTCCGCCGGACAGATGATCCTTGGCATATCTTCCGGCATACCAGGAGGCGTCCCGGTCGGATACAAAATTATTCCGTGCATGATCTCCGGCATCCGTAAGGGTTCCTCCGACGATCTGCTTTACCTTTCCGTTATGAATATCGATGCAGGGTCGAAAACGCATCTTACTCTCTCCTTTCCTGAAAATACGGTAATTCATACATCCCATACCCGAACAGGTAGACTGCTTTTGTCTGTATGCACAATGAGGACTCTCCTGCCGCAGACATTTTCTCCCTTTTCATTCCGTCATTTCATGCTATAATAGCCATGTTAACTCGTTTGATAAACTACATGTTCCGGCTGGTCTGATCCGGTCGGAAGCCTGAAAGATATCGGAGGAAAAACAGGATGCATCCTTATGTAATTACTACGTGTTCAACGGCTGACCGTACCAGAGAACAGCTTGAAAGCCGGAATATCCATTTTGTATGTTTTCATTTTTCCCTTGGTGATACAGAGTACATGGACGACCTGGGAGCCTCGGTTCCCCTGGATGAGTTTTATCGCAGGATGACCGAAGGAGAAATGACGAAAACGTCGCAGGTCAACACCGATGAATATGTTGCGTTCTTCACTTCTTTTCTGGAAAAGGGTCAGGATATCCTCCATGTATGCCTTTCCTCCGGTATTTCAGGTACTGTCAACTCCGCAAAGGTTGCGAAGGAGATCCTGGAAGATCAGTTTCCGGACAGAAAAATACTGATCATTGATTCTCTGGCTGCTTCTGCAGGACTTGGCCTTTTTGTGGACCGGCTTGCCGATCTGCGCGATGAGGGCTATACGATCGAACAGCTTGCCTCCTGGGCAATGGCGCATCGCCTGGAATGCCATCACTGGTTTTTCACGACGGACCTTACGTTCTTTATCCGGGGCGGCCGTGTTTCGAAGACCAGCGGATTCATCGGGTCACTTCTTGGCATCTGCCCTCTGCTGAATGTAAACAGCGAAGGAAAGCTGATCCCCCGCAAAAAGATCCGCGGGAAAAAGCGTGTCATCAAAGAGATCGTGGATACGATGGAGGAGCATGCAGCCGGTGGAACCGGATATACGGGGAAGTGCTTTATCTCCAATTCCGCATGCTATGAAGATGCACGTGCTGTTGCCGACCTGATCGAGAAAAGGTTCCCGAATCTTGCGGGAAAGGTTGAAATCACCTCGATCGGAACGACCATCGGAAGTCACACCGGCCCGGGAACGGTTGCACTCTTTTTCTGGGGCGACGAGCGCACACTTTAAAAAGAATACGCACCATGGGCTGCTGCATTTTGATGCAGCAGCCTTTTATGATTCCCGCGCCTGGTAATCCAGCACATAACGCTCATAGGCATTGATCACGATAGTATCCCCCAGAACCGTTGTTCTGGGAAAATCGCCGTAATTCATGTGCACATGACCATGAACCATATAGGAAGGGCGATATTTTTCCATGAGCTCCCGGAAGATGGCAAAGCCCTTGTGCGGCAGATCCTCTCCGTCGTTGACCCCCTGTGCCGGAGCATGCGTCAGCAGAATGTCGAAGCCGCGTTTCCTCCAGATCTTCCACTTCAGTTTTCGGACGCGGGCGCGCATCTGCTTTTCGGAATATTGATGCAATCCGGGGCGATAACGCATGGAACCGCCCAGTCCGAGGATACGGATCCCCTCATATTCATACAGCATCCCATCGATGCAGGTGCAGCCCTCCGGCGGTTTCTTGTAGTAGATCTCATCATGATTGCCATGAATATACAGGACCGGACAGTGGGCAAATGTCACAAGAAATGAAAGATATGCAGACGGAAGATCTCCTGCAGAGAGGATCAGGTCAATATCCTTGAGCCGGCTTTCATCATAATAATCCCACAGAGCCTTGGACGCTACATCTGCAAGCACAAGGATTTTCATTTTATTCTCCTTCCGCTGCCTTTATTCCAACGGTTTCCATAATCTGACGCGCACGGGAATTGAGCGTATCCCATGCGGGAATCGAACCGATGATGTTGTCGCAGAACCAGTTCATTGTAATGATCTCTTCCGGGGAAAGAGTCTTGAATTCCTCACCGATGGTCGTCCCGTCCTGTCGGATGATCGGGCCGGAGAACGGGTGAAAGGCGCCTTTGTAAATCTGTTCCTTCATCACATTGACCAGCGTTGCAATGCCCGGTGACATGCTGCGTGAAGTCAGCAGGTCAATGATATCACCGGATATTCCCCACCAGTAATTCACGGCAGGCCGTTCCCGGGTTTCCTGACTGTCCCAGGAGCCTGCAAGAATATCCTTCAGGATCTTCTCATAAAATTTCCCCCAGTTCCACATCGGCATGGCCAGATTCTGGAAGGAATCACCCGTCAGACGATACAGTCCGTAACGCCGGTTGCCTACGATCGGACGCATCACATCCACATCCGAGACAATGTGAATATCTTCTCTTCGCAGCAGCTCATCCAGGTCCGCTCCTTCCTGAGAATACCAGTGCAGATAGATTTTCGCCCTCGGGTTGGTCATCTGTGCACCGCGCGCAAACGCATTTGCATTCGCAAGTACGCCGTAGATCGGATAGGAAGCGGTGTAGGCGATTTTATCATTGTCGCTCATGGCCCCTGCAATCATTCCCTCGAGGAATTTTGCCTCATACATCCTTCCGTAATAGGTCCGGAGCAGCTTGTGCGGGCGATGTACACAGCAATTGAGGATCTTGACCTTCGGATATTTGACTGCAGCCTTGAGAGAAGCCTCCAGAAGCGTTTCATTTGTGGTAAACAGAATGTGATTGCCGTCCTGTACAGCGGTGTCGATGGCTTCTTCGATCGCAGCATTGCGGTCTGTCGGAAACTCGTCGAGCGTATAATAGCTGGTACTGATCTTATCACCGAACACCTGATCCAGATGCATCCTGCCCAGTTCATGGCTGTAGGTCCAGCCGGAGCGGTAAGGCGGATATTCATGAATAAAGGCAACCTTCAAAACCTTGGAACCGCCGGCTCCGATCAGGTTCAGAAAACGCGAAAAACGACCCTCCACAGGTTCGCGCTCCGGATCCATTACCAGGGTCTGTTCGGGGGTGGCACGGATGACCGAGAATTCGCTCCATATTTTTGTCAGCTCACTGCGAAGCACGGCCTCACTTTTGGAGGACATCTCAGCAAACGGAAAAACCGAAAGGTAAGCCAGAAATGCATCGCCCGGCGTGATATCCAGCTTTTTCCCGCCCTTCTCCTCAAACAGCTTTGCAAACCGGAAATACTCGGAATTCACATTTTTGCGTTCTTCTTCGGTCCATTCACGGTCAGCAGGGATGTTCAGAGCCTTCAAAAGTGCACTGTAGCTTCCCGGCCTGGTAAACCAGATCGATGAAAGCTGCGAGTAGCGATTGAAATTCATATATTCATAGAATACCTGCACCTGCGGATCCTGTGATTTTTTCGGAATCACCCGGATCACGTTTGCCTCGATACTGAAGGCTCCCAGATATTTCAGGACGCTTACCCGTTTGTTGCCCTCCAGGACATAGTAACGGTTCATATATTCATAAGCAATGATCGGGTCCTTGATTCCCTCTGACATCTGATACTCGAACAGGGACATCCACTTCATGGCAAACTCTGATTTTTCCTTCATGAGCGGCATGAAATTCGGACCGAATGCAGTCTGTCTCCCGACGGTTTTGGTGCCTACGATCTGTTCGAGCGGCACATCCACCAGGCCCACCGGAACCTCATCGAGAACATCCACGGTTTTCAGGTAGTCATCCAGTGCCGGCAGATAAGGAAATTCTTTTCTCGCCGCTGCGGCACGATAAGCCTTTTCTCCGAGCCTTTTTGCCCGATCATATTCATTGATGGTCATTCAACTCTCCTTATATCGCAGAAACCGGCATGACATGCTCAATTTGCACCCTGCCGGTTTTTAATGGATACTGTACAGTATACAGTTATTCAATTACGACAGTCTTTCCCGCACAGCCCGGATAAATGCGAGGCTGTTTTTGACCTGCGGGTCGGGCGTCGTGGTGATCATTGCCAGATCCTTCGTCATGATCCCGTCTTCGATAACACTGAGCACAGCCTGCTCCAGACGGTCGGCAAAGGCAGTAAGCTCCGGGAGACCATCCAGTTCACCCCGCTTGCGCAGCGCTCCGCTCCATGCAAAGATCGTGGCGACCGAATTGGTTGAGGTTTCCTCTCCTTCGAGATAGCGATAGTAATGACGCTGTACTGTCCCGTGTGCGGCCTCATACTCGTATTTTCCGTCCGGAGATACCAGCACGGAGGTCATCATTGCCAGGGAACCGAAGGCGGAGGAGATCATATCGCTCATGACATCTCCGTCATAATTTTTACATGCCCAGATAAAGCCGCCCTTCGACTTCATGACTCTGGCAACCGCATCATCGATCAGTGTATAAAAATAAGTGATGCCGGCTTTTTCAAAGGTATCGGCGTATTCACGGTCGAAAATCTCCTGGAAGATATCCTTGAAGGTGTGATCATACTTTTTGGAGATCGTATCCTTGGAGGAAAACCACAGATCCTGCTTCGTATCCAGCGCATAGGAAAAGCAGCTGTGGGCAAAGCTTTCAATCGATTTGTTCAGGTTGTGCATTCCCTGCAGAACGCCGGGTCCGTCAAAGTCATGGATCAGTGTACGCTGCTCTTTCCCGGATGCATCGGTAAACACAAGCTCGGCTTTCCCGGGACCGGGTATGATCATCTCACTGGCTTTATAGACATCTCCGTAGGCATGCCGCGCAATCGTGATGGGCTTTTCCCAGGTACGCACATTCGGCAGGATATTGGAAACAATGATCGGCGCGCGGAATACGGTTCCGTCGAGAATCGCACGGATCGTACCGTTCGGGCTTTTCCACATTTCCTTCAGATCGTATTCCTTTACGCGTGCGGCATTCGGTGTGATCGTGGCGCATTTTACAGCAACACCGTATTTCTGATTGGCGATGGCTGCTTCTTTTGTCACAGCGTCATCGGTCTCATTACGATGCTTCAGCCCCAGATCAAAATAAACAGTCTTCAGGTCCACAAAGGGTTCGATCAGTTCCTCCTTGATCCACTTCCAGAGGATACGGGTCATCTCATCTCCGTCCATCTCCACAAGCGGTGTCGTCATCGTAATTTTGTTCATACTTCTTCCTTTCGTAAAACCTGCAGCTCCTGCAGAAAAAATGAGCTCTGCAATCAGTGCACCTCTTCCAGAACACTGCGATTGAGCCACAGATAATCCACGAGCGAAATCACAGTCAGCGCCAGCGCTGCCCAGATGAGCACCTGCTCCACAATGTCAAACACACCGCCGAAATGGAATACCACAACGACTACCATGACCATCTGTACAGCGGTCTTGATCTTACCCCAGATATTTGCGGCGATCACAAAACCCTTTTCCGCGGCAACCAGCCGGAAGCCGGAAATGATGAAATCTCTGCCGATAATGATGATAACGATCCAGGCCGGGATGCGTTCCAGCTCTACCAGACAGATCAGGGCCGAGCACACAAGAAGCTTGTCGGCCAGCGGGTCCATAAACTTTCCGAATACCGTGATCTGATTGTATTTTCTTGCGATGTGACCGTCAAGCGTATCGGTCAGACTGGCAACGATAAAGATCACGCCTGCGATGATATCCCCATAGGATCCGCCGATCCCGGTGAGCATAAACAGCACGAACACAGGCACCAGGCACATTCGTAAAATCGTCAGGGCATTCGGTACATTCATTTTCATAACAGTTCTCCTATCAGGTCATATTCTCCCGCCTGTGTGACCTTTGCTCTTACAAAATCGCCGCTGCAAAGGGTCTCCTCCGTTTTCAGGAACAGATACCCATCCACACCCGGCGCATCCGCCTGCGTGCGCGCCACATAAACATCCTCGTCCACGGCCTTGCCTTCGATCATTGCAAGAACTTCGGTGCCGACACGGCGCTGTCCCAGATCCGCACTGACCTCCTGCTGCAGTTCCATCAGTTCATCCCGCCATGCATTTTTGGTTTCCTCCGGGAGCTGATCGGGCATGAGGGCAGCAGGGGTGTTTTCCTCCTGTGAGTATGCAAATACGCCCAGACGATCGAACTCTGTTTCATCCACAAAAGCCATCATTTCTTCATGCTGCTCCTGTGTCTCTCCCGGGAAGCCGGTGATGAGCGTCGTACGCAGAACGATATCCGGAATCCTTTCCCGCAGGTTCTGCAGAATCTGAATCAGCTGCGCCTTTGTCATCCTTCTGCCCATACGCCGCAGAATGGTATCGTTGCAGTGCTGTATGGGGAGATCCAGATAGTGACAGAATTTTTCCTCGCGCTGCATGGTATCGACAAGCTCCGGATAGATCTCCTCGGGATAACAGTACAGTAGACGTACCCAGTGGATACCGGGAATTGCACAGAGCTTTTGAATCAGCTCATGCAGGACCTTCCGACCGTACAGATCCGTTCCATAGAGCGTGGTCTCCTGTGCGACAAGGATCAGCTCCTTCGCTCCGCCATCGGCAAGCTTTCCGGCCTCCTCAAGCAGCTCCTCCATCGGAATACTGCGGTATTTTCCGCGCACTTTCGGAATAATACAGTAGGTGCAGTTCTTATCGCATCCTTCTGCGATCTTCAGATAAGCATAATGACCACCGGTAGTGACAACGCGCCCAGATGCTTTTCGGGGTAAGGCACTGATATCTTCAAAAATCTCAGAGCGGGAGCCTGAAAGCACCTGCTCGATCGCCTCCGCGATCCGGTCCCAGGAGGAGGTACCTACCACCGCATCCACCTCGGGAATCTGTGAGCGGATCTCGTCGCGGTAGCGCTGAGCCAGACAGCCCGTGACGATCAGAGCTTTGATTTTTCCCTCCGTGCGCAGCCGTCCCATATCCAGAATCGTCTGGATGCTCTCCTCTTTTGCATCATTGATAAAACAGCAGGTGTTGATCACAATAATGTCCGCCTGCTGCTCATCGTCGGTCATCTGGTAGCCGTGTGACTGCAGGATAGCCAGCATATGCTCGGAATCCACAAGATTCTTGTCACACCCCAGAGAAACAAAATAAATATTCATGATCATTCATTCTTCATGGGAATCTGCTGCTCGGGCGGCCGTTGCTGTGTTCTTCTCTTCAGGCCGGTATCCTCTGTCACTTCAAAGCTTCCTCTTCCGCTTTTACGGATCGCCCGTGAGAGACACAGGATCGCGATGCAGTTCAGTATTCCTTCCACGATCAGAGACGCTCCGATAAACCAGATCATCACATGTCCGGTAAAAGGATTGGCCACCAGGATCAGACCGAGGATGAAAACAATGACCGCACCTGCCAGAAAGATCTTATATCTGACAACGCCAAGGTGCTTCATGTCAATCGAATACTGCAGCTTGGAGATCGCGCCGATCAGGAGCATGATCGCGACCGCAAAGGGAAATACCGTACTGACAAAATCTCTGTGCAGAAGCATAAATCCACCCAGTGCACCGAACACGACTCCGGCAGTCAGATCCATATGGATGATCCCGTCCAGATGGTTCTTCGTAAAGTAAATGACAAGTCGTGCCACGCCGTAGGCCAGCAGTCCGATCCCGAGCACAATGCCAAGCATATCGACCGTGATGTTCGGCCAGAACAGCATGACGATTCCAAGTACAACATATAAAACAGAAATAACAATAAACCATTTCGAAACACTGCGATTGAACATAGCTTACTCCCTCGTATCTCTTCGCAATTACGTTTTGGTTTTATGCCCGAACACCAAAAGGAGTGCAGGCGTTATTCCGAAATGCCTTCCTCTGCAGGTGTATCGGACACTTCCTGCTCTGCGATCGTCTCCGGTTCCTGCACGGCTTCTTCAGCGATCATCTCTTCCGCTGCAGTCTCCTCTTCGTCCGGGGCATTCTCCGGAATGATCCGCAGACGTCCTTCACTCAGCTCCTTGACGGCCTGTGAAAGCGGTTTGAGCTTCGCATGATCGTAGGAGAAATCCGTCTGGTTTTCTCCCTCCGCGATGATCTGTCTGGCCCGTTTTGCCGTGGCCATTACGATGGTATAACGGCTGTTGACTACCGGGGTGTCACTCTCCGCTTCGTCATTGACGATGCGGATCAGGTCTGTATAAGATGGATGCAGCATCTGCTTCATTCTCCTTTCATAAATGTATTGATCTCACCACGAATCGCATTGATCGTGGTCATGTTCCTGGTTGTACGGCTGCGCTGTGCCTGAATCAGGCTGTGCATCCGCTCGGCACACTGATCTGCCTGATCGTTGATGAATACGTAGGTATAATCCTCGATGCACTCAGCCTCCTTTACGGCACGCTGCAGACGCTGACGGATCACCTGCTCGGATTCCGATCCTCTTCCTGCCAGACGGTTCTTGAGCTCTGCCCCGCTGGGCGGCATGATGAAAATGAGCAGCGCGTCCGGATACTGCTGGCGGATCTTTTCTGCCCCCTGTGTTTCGATCTCAAGGATGACATCCTTTCCAAGACGCATCTGTTCTTCCACAAATTTCCTGGGCGTACCGTAATAATGATCACAGTAGCATGCAAATTCGATCAGCTCATCATGACGGATCATTTCGTTGAACTGCTGCTCGCTCAGGAAAAAGTATTCCCGTCCGTGCTGTTCATCCGGCCGCGCCTCTCTGGTCGTTGCGGAAACCGAATAGGCATACATATCGGATTTTTTCATCAGCGCTTCGATCACGGTTCCCTTTCCCACTCCGGAAAAGCCGGAAATTACCACAAGACTGCCCTGCCTTATCATACCAGATCACCTCCGAGGTCTTTTACATTTCCAAAACGTCTGCAGATCGTATCCGGCACCAGTGCCGAAAGAACGATCATGCTGTTCTCCATTACGATCACAGCTTTTGTTTTCCTTCCCTGTGTAGCATCGATACACTGGTGAAGCTCCTTTGCACTCTGCACCATCCTGCGGATCGGCGCTGCATCGGGGTCGACTACAGCGACCACCTTCTGAGCATTCACCGAATTGCCGAAGCCAATATTGATCAGCCTGTCCATACTGCTTTACTTATCATTCCTCTCCTACTCAATATTCTGGATCTGTTCGCGGACCTTTTCAATCTCTGTTTTCAGTCCGATCGCCAGATTTGAGGTTTCCAGATCGTTGGATTTTGAGAGGATCGTGTTGGCTTCACGGTTCATTTCCTGTGCGATGAAATCCAGCTTCCGGCCGACGAAACCGCCCTCCTTCAGGGCAGAGCTCATGGTATTGATATGACTTTTAAGACGCACCGTCTCTTCATCCGTGCAGATCTTATCCGAGAAGATCACCAGCTCCGTGGCCAGTCTCGTCTCATCGATCTGTTTATCATCCATCAGCTCACGCAGCTTGACGCGCAGCTTTTCAGTGTAGGCCTCCAGAATTGCGGGATAGCGCTGTTCTACTTTTTCAACCTCGCCGTTCATCCATGCGAGCTTGGAGAGAAGGTCCTCCCTGAGCAGTTCTCCCTCCCGGCTGCGTGCGGCCACAAAGCCTTCACAGGCCTGACGCAGTGCCTTCTCCAGATCGTCCCACATTTCCTCTACATCCTCATTGCCGGATTCGAGCGTGAGCACCTCCGGGCATTTGGCGAGTGTGGAAACCCGCATATCCGGCTCCAGGCCGAACTGCTGTGCCATCAGCTGAAAGCTGTCATAATACTGGCGGGCGATCCCCTCATTGTAATGCAGCAGCATCTGTTCCTGTGAATAGTTTTCACAGGTGACAAACACATCCACCTTTCCACGCTGAACATATTCCTTGAGCACATTCCGAACGGACTGCTCCAGCGGGTTGAGGATACGCGGCATTTTCATATTCAGATCAAGATAACGATGATTCACCGCCTTGATCTCTACCGTGAATTTTCGGCTGGGCGACTGTACTTCCCCATGTCCGAAGCCGGTCATACTTCTGATCATATAGTTTTGCTCCTTTATTCAGGCATTATCCGATTTATTATAATCCACCCCGGAAAACGCGTCAACCTTTATTCAATGAACGAATTAGCTGGCCTGTAAGGATCCCGTTGCATAAAACGGTATTTCCGTGTTACTATAAACGAGTTTCACAAATCAATGAAGAGCATGCATGCCAGGAAAGATCATGCATGTTTTATGATAAACATGCTGTTTTCGTCGGAAAACAGCAGACAGATGGAGGGGTTATTCCATGGCATTTGACGGGATCACGGTTGCGGCACTGGTGAAGGAGCTGTCCGATCACCTGATTGACGCGCGTATCAGCAAGATCATTCAGCCGGAAAATGATGCACTTCTTGTTACCTGCAAGGCAGCAGATGGTCAGCACCGTCTGTATCTTTCCGCGAGTGCTTCCCTGCCGCTTTGCTATCTTACACCGGTAAACCGGCAGGCACCGCTCACCGCGCCGAATTTCTGCATGCTGCTGAGGAAGCATATCGGCGGCGGCCGGATCCGGCGGATCACGCAGCCCGGACTGGAGCGCATCATTCGTTTCGAAATAGAGCATCTCGACGAGATGGGCGACCTGTGTACCAAGACACTTGTTGTGGAGCTGATGGGCAAGCACAGCAACATTATTTTCTGTGACAGTGCGGATCAGATCATCGACAGCATCAAGCACATCTCTGCGATGACAAGCTCGGTGCGGGAGGTGCTTCCGGGCAGGACATACTTTATCCCCGATACACAGAGCAAGAAGGATCCCCTGACGGTGCAGGAATCGGATTTCCGCCAGGGTGTATTTACCCGTCCCATGCCTCTTTCCAAAGCTCTGTACAGCACCTTCACCGGAATCAGTCCGGTCATAGCAGAAGAACTCTGCCACCGTGCCGGACTGGATTCGGAGCGGAGTGCTCTGGCCGTTTCGGAGATGGAGCAAATACATCTGTACCACATTTTTTCGCTTTTGATCGAAGAGGTGAAAGAGGCAGCGTTTTCTCCGAGAATCTATGCAAAGGCAGACGGGGAGCCTGTTGAATTCTCCGCGCTGGATCTGTCCATGTACCACGATGTTCGCGCTGCGCAGTTCGACACGATCTCGGAGGTTCTGCAGACTTATTATGAAATGCGCGATAAGGTCACGCGCATCCGTGCAAAATCCTCTGATCTGCGTCACATCACCGACACAGCGCTGCAGCGCACGGTCCGCAAGCTCGAGCTGCAGGAAAAGCAGATGAAGGACACCGCAAAGATGGATAAATACCAGCTTTACGGGGAGATGCTGCATACATACGGGTATGATGCGCAGCCCGGCGCAAAGGAACTGACGGTCCTGAATTACTATAACAACGAAGAACTGACCATTCCGCTTGATCCAACGCTCTCCGCCTCGGAAAATGCGAAGCGCTACTATGACCGGTACACAAAGCTCAAGCGCACTGCCGCCGCCCTGCAGGTCCAGATGGAAACGACCAGAGCGGATCTGGCTCAGCTCGAGAGCATTCAGACCTTTCTGAATATGGCGCTGAACGAGGAGGACCTGGTGCAGGTAAAGGAGGAACTCACCCAGGCGGGGTATATCCGTGCCAAAGGGCCCGCCGGCAAAAAACGGAAGATCGTTTCCCGCCCCTACCATTACCGTAACGCGGACGGATTCGATTTTTATGTCGGAAAAAACAATTTCCAGAATGATGAGCTGACCTTCCACTTCGCCTCAGGCGGCGACTGGTGGTTCCACTCCAAAGGCGCACCGGGTTCTCATGTGATCCTCAAAACCGACGGCCGGGACATCCCCGACAGCACCTTTGAGGACGCCGCAAGGCTTGCCGGCTACTACAGCGCGCAGCGACAGGCGGGCAAGGCCGAGATCGACTATGTGCAGAAAAAGGAGGTCAAAAAGCCGAATGCCGCCAAGCCGGGCTTCGTCGTCTACTATACGAACTACTCCATGGTCATTGAACCGGATATCTCGCACCTGACGCTGGTCGACGACTGAGACCGGTCAGGCCTGCCGGACCGGTCAGACAATATTTGATCAGACATTACCGATCAGACAGCCGAGGGGATTTCCTGAAGAACCAGGAAATCCCCTCTTTCTGTTTTTTCAATGCTGTTTTTCGGCAGAATTTTCCATCAGAGTCTCTGACAGAACTCCACCTCTTCGCCCGATGCGCTCCTGATCTTGAAGTAACGGATTCCTCTCTCCCAGAAGCTGGCGATCCCTTCGATCCCGTCCGTGCAGATTTCATAGCCCTGCTCCAGGCAGAATGCATAATCCTTTTCGATATCTTCAGACACGAAGGAAATGTGGTCGATCTTTCCCTGCACGGCCGGTGCAAGATCCTTTTCCGTGTAGATCTCATAAACGACCGTTTCATCCGCATTCGCCACGAAGTATACATCCATGCCGTTATTGCAGTTGATGAATTTCCCCTTCAGATGAAAATCCAGCACATTCATGTACCACTCGGCAGCTTCCTTTGCTCCGGAAGTGGCCAGACCGATATGATCAAGCTTTGCATTTTTTACCATTTTTCTCACCTGCGACCTGTGTCTATTTTCCTGTCTTCACGATATCCGCGGATCTTTTTTCCTTGTCCTGACTGTATCCGCGAATCGTTTTTTCCTGTCTACTCTTATCCGCGGAGCTCTTTTGTCCGGTCCTGTTATCCGCGGATTTCCTTTGCCAGTGCTACTGCATCCGCAGTCAGCTTACAGATCTCATCAAAGGCTCCTGCCTTGATCAGGTCACCCTTCACCATCCAGCTGCCGCCGCAGGCTGCGATCTTATCGCATTCCAGATAATTCTTCAGGTTCTTCAGATTGACGCCGCCGGTGGGCATGAACTTTACCATCGGATAAGGTGCTGCCAGTGCCTTGATCGTGCTTACACCGCCATAGGCTTCCGCCGGGAAGAACTTCACGACCTTCAGCCCGCGTTTCACAGCCTGTGCCAGCTCCGAAGGAGTGACTACTCCGGGGTACACCGGGATATCCTTGCTGATGCAATAGTCCACGATCTCCGGATCAAAGCCGGGCGCTACGATAAACTTTGCGCCGGCTGCCACAGCACGGTCCACCTGATCGATGGTCAGCACGGTGCCTGCACCTACCAGCATTTTCGGAAAGGCCTGGGCGATCTGACGAATCGATTCCTCTGCCGCATCCGTACGGAAGGTTACCTCCGCCACCGGAAGACCACCGTCACAAAGTGCTTTTGCAAGGGGAACCGCATCCTTCGCATCATTCAGAACAACCACCGGTACCAGACCCAGACCCTGGATCGTCTCATTCATTACACTCATTTCATTTCCTCACTTTGTATGCTGTTTTCTCGTTTTGATCGGCATCCTATATACGGATCTACTGTCCACAGTGGACAGAACTTACCTTACTCATCATACCTGACTTGAATTCGTTTGTCCAATGAATCCTGTTCTCTTTTCAGGATCCTGACAAGCTGCCGGAGCTGGTAAGCTTTGCCTGCACAAGTTTCTGTCGCTGCCTCAAACAGAAAACCATCCCCTGTTTGAAAAACCCCCGGCAGTTTCCTGCTGGGGGCTTCACATTCTTATCCTTTTACGACAATGTTGATGATCTTCTTCGGAACATAGATCTCTTTTACGATGGTTCCCTTCAGGCGGTCGCCAAGTGCTGCCTTTCCGGCGGCAACAGCGGTGTCATGATCAGCGTCGGCCGGAATAGTGATGACCATTCTGGTCTTTCCGTTGACCTGTACGGGGACTTCGATCTCGTCCACTTCCATCGCTTCTTTATCGGCGGATGGCCAGCTCTCATGGAACACGCTGTCCTCATGGCCGAGCTCTCTCCACAGTTCCTCTCCCAGATGCGGAGCGAACGGAGCGATCAGCATCACGGCGGTCTCAAGGGTGCCGCGGTCAATGCCGCCCTCTTCCTTTGCAAGCGTATTCAGGTTGTTGGTGCTCTCCATAAAGCCGGAGACGACGGTGTTCAGGCTGAAGCTTTCCAGTCTCTGGGTGATCATGTCGATCATGGTGTGGCGGGCACGCAGCAGCTTCTTCGTCTCCTTTGTGCCCTTATCCTTATTCTCCATCACCATTGTGTAGAAACGGCTCAGGAAACGGTATACGCCGTCGATTCCTGCATCATCCCAGATGGAATCCAGCTCGGGCGGACCTACGAACAGTTCGTACAGACGCAGTGAATCGCATCCGTAGTTCTCTACGATGTCATCCGGAGACACAATGTTGCCCAGGGATTTGCTCATCTTCGTCGGCTTGCCCGTCTCGCGGTCGCGTCCGCAGATCATGCCCTGGTTAAAGAGCTTGGTAAACGGTTCGTCAAAATCGACTGCACCGATATCGTACAGGAACTTGGTGTAGAATCTGGAATAAAGCAGATGCAGGACCGCATGCTCCACGCCGCCGATGTACATGTCGACCGGCAGATATTTGTCCGCCATCTCGCGGGAGACCAGCTCCTGATCATTGTGCGGATCCACATAGCGCAGGAAATACCAGGAGGATCCGGCCCACTGCGGCATGGTGTTGGTCTCGCGCTTGGAGGCTGCGCCGCACTTCGGGCAGGTGCAGTTCACCCAGCTGTCGATCGCTGCCAGCGGTGATTCGCCGGTTCCGGTGGGCTCGTAGGATTCCACATCCGGCAGGCGAAGCGGAAGCTCTTCCACAGGCACTGCCACATTGCCGCAGTTCGGGCAATGGATGATCGGGATGGGCTCGCCCCAGTAGCGCTGTCTGGAGAATACCCAGTCGCGCAGCTTGTAATTGACGGTCTTGCGTCCGATGCCCATTTTTTCGATGATCATCGGTGCTTCCTGCTTCAGGACTGCGGATTCCATTCCGTTCCAGTCGCCGGAATTGATCATCGTACCGGAGGCCTCGGTGTAGGCTTCGGTCATGTTCTCGATCTCTTTTCCGTCCTTTGCGATGACCTGAACGATCGGAATACCGAATTTCGTGGCAAATGCAAAGTCACGGTCGTCATGTGCAGGTACGCACATGATCGCGCCGGTGCCGTAGTCGGCAAGCACATAGTCGGACAGCCAGATCGGGATCTTCTTTCCGTTGAGCGGATTGATGGCGTAGGTGCCGGTGAATACACCGGTCTTCTCCTTGTCCTGCATACGGTCAACATTGGACTTCATGGACGCATCGTAGATATACTGATCCACGGCTTCCTTTGTTTCCACCGTCGCCAGAGAGGCTGCCAGCTCATGCTCCGGTGCCAGCACCATGAAGGTCGCTCCGTGCAGTGTATCCGGACGGGTGGTATAGACCGTGATCTTCTCGTCGCGGCCCTCGATCGGGAATTCCACCTCGGCGCCGTAGGATTTTCCGATCCAGTCGGTCTGCATCTTTTTGACCTTTTCCGGCCAGTCGAGCTTGTCCAGATCATTAAGCAAGCGCTCAGCGTAGTTGGTGATCTTCAGCATCCACTGACGAAGGTTCTTTTTGGTCACCTCGCTGCCGCAGCGCTCGCAGCGGCCGTTGACGACCTCTTCGTTGGCAAGGCCGGTCTTGCAGGACGGGCACCAGTTGATCGGGAATTCCTTCTCGTAAGCCAGGCCGTTCTCAAACATCTTCACAAAGATCCACTGCGTCCACTTATAGAAGGACGGATCGGTCGTGTTCACCTCGCGGTCCCAGTCATAGATGGAAGCGATCTGATTGATCTGGCGTTTGATATTCTTGATATTCTGCGCTGTGGAGATCGACGGATGCTGGCCGGTCTTGATCGCATAGTTCTCGGCAGGAAGGCCGAATGCGTCCCATCCCATGGGATGAATCAGATAATAACCCTGCATCATTTTGTAACGGCTCCACACATCCGAGATCACATAGCCTCTCCAGTGACCTACATGCAGACCATTTCCGGAAGGATACGGAAACATATCCAGACAGTAATACTTCTGTTTTTTTCCGTCATCCACATTGACGGGATGCTCCTCCCATTCCTTTCTCCATTTTTCCTCGATCGCGCGATGATTATAGGAAATTGCCATATTGCGTCCTCCCGTTCTGGTACTTCCTCATGCTAACAGGGCACGAAGACAGCTGCTTCGTTCCCGGTATTTTTCAACACTGTGTTCAATTTTATGACAACTGTGAAACCCTGTCAATACAAACCGTACGGCTCGCGGAAATCCTCCTCAGCGGTATCCCGTAATATTGATCTGCAGCGTGCGGACACCCCGGAATTCATTCACTTTCGGGTAATAGAGAACGTCCATCCGGATCCGGTTCTCCAGGCCTTTCAGCATCCGATCCACTTCTTCTGCAGAATAACGCATGGAAAGATACCCGAGCATCTCCTGGGGATCACCGAAATACATGGCCTCCATTCGGACCCCTTCGCTGCTTTCCATCTGAAACTTCAGAGTATTCCGGCTCTTCCCGATTATGCCTGCACGCAGCGGATGCATTCCGCGCTCTGCAAACACAGGCCTGGGATTCCCTTTTCCGAAGGGCTCCAGAAGTTCCAGCTCTTCGATCAGATTCTCCCGCAGATAGCTGACCGGCATCGGTACGTCGATCACCATTTTCCGGATAAAATCCTCCCGTTTCATCCCGCTTTCCTGATTGACCTTTCTGCGGAAGGCTTCAAGATTTTCCCTGCGCAGGGTCAGTCCGGCAGCCATCGGATGTCCGCCATATTTCTCCAGATATTCCCCGCTGCGAACCAGTCCGTCATACATGCTCCAGTTTTCCGTGGAGCGTCCCGAGCCCTTCAGGTACCCGCTCTCCTGTGCATTCGTCAGAATAAACACGGGATGAAAATAGCGCTCCCGCACCTTGCCGGCCACGATCCCTGCGATGCTTTCGTGCAGATTCGGAAGATAGATCACAAAGATATCGTCGCCATGGAAGGCACCGCTCTCGATCTGAGCACAGGCTTCCCGAATCCCCTCCTCTGTCATCTGCTTGCGCAGATCATTCAGTTCCTTTAACTGATCGGCAAGCTCCTCCGCCCTCGATTCATTCTCTTCCAGAAGAAGCGCAAGTGCCCGTTTGGCAGTGTCAAGCCGTCCTCCGGCATTGATGCAGGGCCCGAGGATGAAGCCGATGTGATAGGCGCTCAGCCGCTTTCCCTCCAGGCCGCAGGAACGGATCAGTGCACGCATCCCGATATTCCCGGTGCATTCCAGTGCCTCCAGTCCCAGCCGTACGATCGCCCGGTTTTCATCGCGAAGCTCCATGACATCTCCAACCGTCGCAAAGGCTGCAAATGGAAGAAACTTCAGCCACTCCACGAGGGGAAGGCCGAACCGATCCAGCAGCAGCCGCATGACCTTCCAGGCAACGACCGCTCCGCAGATTTCCGGGAAGGGATATGTATCCTCGGGCATAGCAGGATCCACAATGGCATCAGCAGGGGGATAATGGTAGGTGCGGCTTCCTTCCTCCTGGCTATAGCCGGGTTCATGATGATCCGTTACGACCACGGTCATCCCAAGCTGCTTTGCATATGCAATTTCCTCCACTGCTGCGATGCCATTGTCACAGGTGAGGATCGTGTCCGCCTCCTCTTCAAAGGCCAGCTCGATCAGCGACCGGTTCAAGCCGAATCCATCCTTCATCCGGTCCGGAATCTCATAATCTACATTCGCACCGCACATCTGCAGACAGCGATAAAGAATGTATGTCGCATTGACACCATCGATGTCATAATCCCCGATGATCCGGATCTTTTTCCCGGCGCGGATTTTCTGCTCCAGCAGCCCGGCAGCCTCCTGTGCTCCGCGAAGCGCAGTGGACGGATACAGATCGGTGATCGTCGGATTTAAGAAGCGGCGAATGTCTTCCTCCGAAATAACATCCCGATTGCGAATCACGCGTGCCGTCACCGGATCAATTCCGAAACGCTTAGCAATACCTCCAAAATCCGCTTTCTTCGCAGCTACCACCCATTTTTCTTTCATACCGATACAAAATCCCTCTTTGTTCTGAGACATAGTCTGTTTTGCTCCGGAACTGTTTGCATTCGTTCCGGAATTGAAAGCTGCCGCATGACAGGCATGAACACCGCTGGATGACAGGCATGAACACCGCATGACAAGCATAAAAGCAGCTGCATGAAAACAGCCGCATGAAAGCGGTTCCGGGACGAAACCATTCATGCGGCGTTTTTGTGAAAACGGAACTGCAGCCGCATTTGCTGCAGTCCGTCCGGTTTCATAATTCGATTATTTTGCTGCCTTCTTTTCAGCTGCAGCTCTCATGACATACCAGAGCGGTCCGGTCACACATACGGACGAGAAGCCGCCGGCAATAATACCGGTCATCAGAGGAAGGGCAAACTCACGGATACTCGGCACACCGAGAATGAACAGCATTGCGATCGTCACAAACGTTGTGAAGGAAGTATAGATACTTCTGGTCAGGGTCTGTGTGATCGAACGGTTCACGATATCAGCGAGGGTTTCATTCTTCTTTCTCAGCTTCAGGTTCTCGCGGATACGGTCAAAAATAACGATCGTAGCGTTGATGGAGTAACCGACAATGGTCAGCATGCAGGCGATAAAGGTATTACCGACGGAAATACGGATCAGCGCATAGCACGCAAATACGATCAGTACATCGTGGCAGAGTGCCAGCACCGCACTGGATGCAAAGCGGAAATCCGAGAAACGGACCCAGATATACAGCAGCATCAGGATAACGGCGATGATCACTGCCGTCACGGCATCCGAACGCATCTCGTTACTGATGGTGGAGGAGATCGTCTCAAAGCTGATCGCCGTACCATTGGAGGAAGCGGCCTGTGCCTCTCCGACTTCAGTCCCGGCTTCGGTCTCGGCTTCTGCTGCAGCCTCGCCGGCAGCACTGGTCTCTACAAGACCTGCAAAGGCGTCCTCGATCTGCTCACGCTCATCCACAGTCAGCACACGGGTCTTAAAGATGATCTCATTGGAACCGGCTACCTTCTGTGCCTGGATCTCGGCATCACCGATGATATTCTGAATGATCGGTTTCAGTTCGGAATCGATCTCATCGATAGTGTAGTCCTTCGCAAAGGTGATATCGGAAGAAGTACCGCCGCGGAACTCCATGCTCAGATTCAGGAAACCATTGCCTGCAGCCTTGTTGATGAACATCGACGCAGGTCCTACCAGGATCGCGATGATCGCAATTGCAAAGAGCATCTTTCTCTTGCCGACGAAATCGATGGTTTTGATCTCTTTTGCCTTGCCAAAATATTTCTCATCCTTCATGCCCAGCTCGTAAGCGGCATTGATCATCAGTCTGGAAATGACGCAGGCTGTGAACATGGACAGAATAATACCGAGCATCAGCGTCTGGGCAAAGCCCTTGATCGTTCCGGTACCCTTGAAATTCAGCACGATGGCTGCGATCAGGGTGGTCACATTACCGTCAATGATTGCGGAAAGAGCTTTTTTGAAGCCGATGTCGATGGCACTTCGAACGGATTTGCCATCCGCAATTTCCTCACGGATACGCGCATAAATGATGACGTTGGCATCGACTGCCATACCGATGGAAAGAATGACACCGGCAATACCGGCCAGAGTCAGGGTCAGCTCGAACGCGCTGATCAGAACAAGGTCCAGTGCGGTATAAAAAATCAGAGAAATTGCGGCAACAATGCCGGGCACCTTGTACATCCAGATCATGAACAGCATCACGATGAGGATACCAATGGCACCGGCCACCAGGCTGGTGGACAGAGCCTTCTGGCCCAGCTGCGCACCTACGATATTGGAGCGGATCTCTTCCAGTTCAAGGGAAAGGGAACCGATTCGGATGTAGGAAGCCAGCTCAGAAGCGGAATCAATGGTAAAATTACCGGAAATGATGCATTTTCCGTCCGTGATGGGCTCATTGACCACCGGAGCGCTGATCACATCGCCATCATAAACGATGTAGATCTGCTTGCCGACATTGGCACTGGTGGCATCCGCAAAAGCGGTAGCGCCTTCATTATCAAACGCCAGGGAAACGACATATTCGGTGTTGCCCATGGTGCTGTCCTTCTGGGATGCAGCCTGTGCACTGGTCACATTCGCGCCGGAAAGCACGACCGTGCCGTCAGAAAGCTGGAATTCCAGAGAACCCGGCTTGCCCAGTTCCTCGAGGATAGCATTGGCATCTGTGACACCGGGGATCTCAATATTGATCCGGTTGCTTCCTTCCTGATAAACGGAAGCCTCTGTGCTGTAGTTCTGAACACGCTGCTGCAGCTTATAGATGGTATCTGACATTTCTTCCGGAGTCGGATCATCTGTTCCTACAGTCTGATACGTGATCGATACACCACCCGAGAGGTCCAGACCAAGCTTAATCGCTTTTGCTGCGCCGTCATGCTTTGAGCCCCAGCCAAACCAGGCTGTGTAAACCGACAGCAGAAGCAGTGCGATCAGTCCTACCGAGACCCATGTCGCTTTTTTCCTGTTCATTGTCTTACTCTCCTTCTACTAACATTTTTATATCAGCAGTGCGGCAGATCCTCCAAATTGCCGGCACTGTCAGATTCCGCGATCCCCTGATCCGCAAGTGCAGCCTTGATCATGATCGCACATTCTACCCGTTTGCGCTGAAGCTCGCAGCCGATGTCGTAGGCATCGTTGATCGTACCATGGAAATGGTAACTGTTGGCCGCACAGCCGCCGCTGCAGTAATAACGGGCAAAGCAGTCTCTGCACTTGGGCTTGGTGTAAACATTGCAGCATTTAAACTCATCCACAATGTCATTACGAACTATGCCGTCATACACATTCCCGAGCAGAAACTTCTCTTCTCCCACAAACTGATGGCAGGGATAGAAATCCCCCCAGGGAGTCACTGCAAGATATTCTGTTCCCGACCCGCAGCCGGACATCCGCTTATACACACACGGACCGCCGGTCAGATCGATCATGAAATGGAAAAAGCGGAAGCCTTTTCCCTGCTTTTCCCGTTCCACCATTGCGCCGGCCAGGGAATCGTACTCTTCCATGATTCGCGGCAGATCCTCCTCGCGGATCGCGTAATCCGCATCCGCCGGTGCAACGACCGGCTCCATGGAAAGCTCGGTAAACCCAAGATCCGCATAATGCAGAACATCTTTTGCAAAATCCAGATTATAATGCGTAAATGTGCCACGGACATAATACCGCGAATTGCCGCGGGATGCAACGAACTTCTGAAATTTCGGGACAACCAGATCATAGCTTCCCTGACCGGAGCGGAAAGGCCGCATACGGTCATGCACTTCTTTGCGGCCATCCAGGCTCAGAACCACATTCGCCATCTCACGGTTGCAGAATTCCATGATCTCATCATTCAAAAGTACTCCGTTCGTCGTGAGCGTAAAGCGGAAATTCTTGTCAAACTTCTTTTCCTGCTCCCGGCCGTAAGCGACCAGATCCTTCACCACCTGCCAGTTCATCAGAGGCTCACCGCCGAAGAAGTCCACCTCCAGATTGCGGCGGCTTCCCGAGTGGGCAATCAGATAATCCAGCGCAAGCTTCCCGACCTCAAAGCTCATCAATGCCCGGCGGCCGTGGTACTCTCCTTCCTCAGCAAAGCAATATTTACACGCAAGGTTACAGTCATGCGCAATATGCAGACAGAGCGCCTTGACGACCGTCGGCCTGGCCTTGAAATCCAGGACAGCCTCCTCATACACGTCATCCGTAAAGAGGACACCGGCTTCCTTCAGCTGCATACATTCCCGGTATGCTTCCTTCAGCTCTGCCTCCGGCCAGGTACCGGAAAGCTCTGCTAAGATCCCGCCTTCATCGGCGCCCTGATCCAGCAGGCGGATCACCTCATAGCTGACTTCGTCTACCACATGCACACTGCCGCTGTTGACATCAAGTACGATATTGTAACCATTGTTGCGATATTGATGGATCAAAAGGGAATAGCTCCTTTCCGCGCAAAAGCATTTGACATTTAAGCATTAATGAGCAGCGAACAAATGTCCGCTGCCCGTAAGAACCTGAATATGATTTTCAGAACAACCTTATTTCTTATTCTCACAAACCTGATTGCCGACCGTGCAGGATGTCTTGCAGGCTGACTGGCAGGATGTCTGGCATTCACCGCAGCCGCCCTTTTTCAGTGTGTTCTGCAGTGTTCTGGTGTTCAGTGTTTTAATGTGTTTCATACATTTGCCTCCTTGAAAAGCACGTTTTGACCGATTATAACACAACCATTGCCAAAATCAAAGCATTTTCTGCGAAAAACACCCGAAGGGCTGCTTATTCTGCATTCTCTTCCGCACGTGCCTTTACTTCCTTCTCCTGGACATCCGCCGGAGCCTGCTCGTAGCGGGCGAATTCATAAGCGAAATCGCCGGCACCGCCGGTCATGGAGCGAAGCTGTGTGGAATAGCCGTACAGCTCGGACATCGGAACATCGGCCTCAACGATGGTGTTGCCGTGGTGATCCGGATTCATGCCCAGAACGCGGCCGCGGCGCTTGTTCAGATCGCCCATCACATCACCGGTGAACTTATCCGGAACCGTCACCTTCATGGAAGCGATCGGCTCAAGCAGTACCGGAGAAGCATCCATGAAGCCCTTCTTGAAGGCCTGGCTGGCAGCCGTCTTGAATGCCATTTCGGAGGAGTCTACCGGATGGTAGGAACCATCGTACAGAACCGCTTTCACGCCTACAACCGGATAACCGGCAAGGGGTCCCTTCACCACGGAATCCTGAATACCCTTTTCCACAGCCGGGAAGTAGTTCTTCGGAACCGCGCCGCCGACAACGATCTGCTCGAATACATAAGGTGTTTCCAGATCGCCGGAGGGCTCAAATTTCATCTTAACATGACCATACTGGCCGTGTCCGCCGGACTGCTTCTTATACTTGGAGTCCACATCGGAGCTCTTGCGCAGCGTCTCGCGGAATGCTACACGCGGCTTGTCAAGCTCTACCTCCACCTTATACTTGGTGAGCAGCTTGCTGACAATAATATCGATGTGCTGATCGCCCATGCCGTAGATCAGAGACTGACGGTTCTCGCTGTCATTGACCGCACGCATCGTCATGTCTTCCTGGGCAAGCTTCGCCAGAGCAGAGGAGATCTTGTCATCATCGCCCTTGTTCTTGGCAATGTATCTCTTATAGGTGTACGGAACAGAGAACTGCGGCTTCTGGAAGCGGATCGGGGAGGCCTTGGTGGACAGCGTATCGCCGGTCGCGCAGTCAAGCTTACCGATGGCGCCGATATCACCCGCATGCAGTTCCTTCACTTCCAGAGGCTTGCTGCCCTGGAATACATACAGCTTGCTGACACGTACTTCTGTTTCCAGATCCGCGCTGTACAGCGTGTCATCAGAGGTGATCACACCGGAGCCGACCTTCAGCAGAGAATACTTACCGATGAACGGATCCACGATGGACTTGAAGATGAATGCACTCTTTTCAGCCTTCTTCTCATCATAGTTCGCCTCAAATGCCTCGTTCGACTTCAGATTCGTGCCGGAAAGCTCTCTCTCGGAAGGATTCGGGAAATAACCGATGATATCGTCGATCAGCGTGGCAACACCCTGCAGGTTAATGCTGGAGCCAACCGTAACCGGAACCACTGAGCAGTCCGCTACGCTCGTCTTCAGAGCACCAATGATCTCTTCGGGTGTGAACTCATCTCCCTCGAAGAAACGATCCATCAGCTCTTCATCCGTCTCGGCAACCGCCTCCATCAGCGTATTGTAATAATCCTCAAGGGTATCCTCCAGATCACCGGGAACCGGAATTTCCTTCACAGTGCCCTTGTCACCGTAGCTGTAGGCCTTTTTTGCAATGACATCCACAAAGCCGGTGAGCTTGTCATTCTCACGAATCGGAATGTGCACGGGCGTGATCTTGGTGCCGTAGAGCTCCTTGAGCTCGTCGATCAGCTTGCCGTAATTGGCATGATCATAATCCATGTTGGAAGCATACAGGATTCTTGGCAGATTGTTCTTGTCGCACAGTGTCCAGCTCTTCATGGTACCGACTTCGATATCACTCTTGCCGTTTACAACGATCACAGCCGCATCCGCTGCCGCGGCCGCTTCCTCTGCCTCACCGACAAAATCGAAATAACCCGGTGCATCCAGAATATTGATCTTTGTATCGCCCTTGATGATCGGAATCAGGGATGTGCTGATGGAAAACTTTCTCTTCTGTTCCTCTTTATCAAAATCGCTGATGGTCGTACCATCGGCAACATTACCCATTCTGCTGGTGATCCCCGTCAGAAAAGCCATTGCCTCCACCAGGCTCGTCTTTCCCGCACCGCCATGGCCGAGAAGCGCAACGTTACGAATCTTTTCTGTCTTGTAAACATTCATACCAAATTTCCTCCAATACTTGTATTCGCCAGGGCTAAAATGTCCAATCAAACAAAAAAGCCCACTGGCTATATTGTACTAAAGCCGGGGCTTAAAAGCAAGTGCTTTATGAAAAAGAGTCAAATGGGACGACATAATGCGGAAAGATCTTCAAAAAATCCCGGATAAGAAATATTGACGCATTCCGCTCCAAGGATATTCAGGGAACATCCTGCCCCCATTGCCGCAACGGCAAAGCTCATGGCAATGCGGTGATCAAGATGTGTTTCCACCGTCGCTTCGTGCAGTGGCGCTCCGCCGTGAATGACCATCCCGTCCTCTGTTGCTTCGACATCACATCCCATACGTCTGAGATTATCAGTCATAACAGCGATCCGGTCGGATTCCTTCACTTTTAACTCAGCTGCATCACGGATCACCGTTGTTCCTTTGGCAAAAGCTGCCATTACAGCAATAACCGGTAGCTCATCGATCAGTGAAGGTATGATTTCTCCCCCGATGTCCATCCCGCTAAGGTTGCTGCTTCGCACAAGCAGATCGGCTGCAGGCTCCCCGCCTGCGTCATAGGTACGTACAACAGAGATATCTCCACCCATAGTGCGCGCGACCTGCAGAATGCCGTTTCGGGTAGGATTCATCCCTACATTGCGAATTAGAATTTCCGAACCTGGTGTAATCAAACCTGCAGCGATAAAATAAGCCGCACTTGAGATATCTCCCGGAACGGTAATACTCTGCCCGGTGAGCTTTGGCTCAGGTGCTATAAAAACCGTTTTTCCTTCAACAGAAATATCTGCGCCGAAAGCAGCCAGCATCCGCTCTGTGTGGTCACGGGAACGTACCGGTTCGGTAACCGAGGTTCTGCCTCCGGATGCGTACATCCCTGCAAGCAGTATACAGGATTTTACCTGTGCGGAAGCGACCGGCGACTGATAATGTACAGCTTTTAGAATAGCAGACTTGCCCTGGATCGTTTCATCAGCATTCCTGGCAGGTCTGATCTGCAGTGGAAGCCTGTCATTACCGGAAAGGCTGCGAATATCGGCGCCCATTTTTGTGAGTGGCTCCACAATTCTCTTCATCGGACGTTTTCGAAGAGAAGAATCCCCGTCGATGATCGTTTCAAACGATTGCCCTGCAAGAATCCCGCTGATCAGCCTTGTAGTCGTACCGGAATTGCCCGCATTCAGTGTTCGGGCCGGCTGTTTAAGACCATGCAGCCCTTTTCCGTGAACAATAATCATATCCCCCTTATACTCAATTTCGATCCCCATTGCGCGAAAGCATTCCATTGTGGAAACACAGTCCTCGCTCTCCAGAAGTCCTTGAATTCTTGTATCGCCATTGGCAATCGAACCGATCATGATCGCACGATGAGATATTGATTTATCTCCGGGAACAATCAACTCACCATGAAGTGCACTTTTTCCTGAAACGAGCACAAAAAACCATCTCCTCTCACGAAACATCTGTACATACTCACTTTAAGCCTGCCTCTGTCACATTATATCGGTGAGCTCTGAGTATCTTTGCTGCATTTGCGGCCGCTTCCTCCTCATAGAATACGATACTCAAAACACCATCTTCAAATTCGCGGTTGTGGATGATCCCGATATTTTTAATGCTGATTCCGGAAACCGCAAGAATGGTTGCAATCGTCGCAATCGCGCCGGATTCATCCAGGATGTCACAGTATATGCGATGAACCTTTTTGATTGGTCCGCGGGAAGAAAAGGAGAAGGAATCGCGGTAATCTCTTGATTCCTCGAACATGCGGTGAATGTGACCACCGTCCCGATCCAGCATATGTGCCCGGGCCTCCTGCATCAGGCTGATAAACTCCTCCATCACCTGATCAATATTTTCCCGATTGTCCACACAGATCTGCTCCCACATTTCCGGCGAGGAAGAGGCAATGCGGGTAATATCGCGGAAGCCGCCCGCGGCGATCAGCTTCATGTGCTGATCCGGGGTGTCCAGATGATGAACCGTATTCACCAGGGCTGCAGCAATGACATGCGGAAGATGACTGACTGCTGCTGTAATGAAATCATGCTCCTTATAATCCAGAACCAGCGGAAGTGCCTTCATGGAGAGCACCAGATCACGGTAAAAGGCAACCTTCTCTTCCGAAACCTGCTTTGTCGGTGTAAGAATATAGTAGGAATTCTCAAACAGATGAGAACTGGAGTATGCGAAGCCGGATTTTTCGGAACCGGTCATCGGATGTCCGCCGATAAACTGCTTCTCCAGCCCATGTGCAGTCACCGCTTCGTGGATCCCGGTTTTTACACTCCCCACATCGGTAAGGATGCAGTCCGGCGATAAAACCATCTTCAGCGAAGCGAGTGCCTCGATATTATTGATGACAGGCGCACACAAAAAAATCATATCGCACGCACGGAACAACGGATCCGAAGGAGACGAACAGATCATGTCGATCACGCCGTCCCTCAGAGCCTCTTCGCTGGTTTTTTGCGTACGTGTGTATGCCATGATCCTGCAATTATCATAATTCTGGCGAATTCCGCGGGCAAGAGATCCACCGATCAGTCCCAGCCCGATAAAGCCAAATACCTTCTGTTCCATAATCAAACAACCTCCATACTTATGAAAGCAGAATCCTGTCGTTATCGAGCCCTTTCCCGGCGTTCTCGGCAAATTTGCGCAGCAGGTCGTCCACCGTCATGCCCTCGCGCTGCTTTCCTTTCACATCAAAAACGATCCGGCCGCTGTCCATCATCAGGGTACGGTTGCCGGCGTCCAGGGCCTGATGCATATTGTGTGTCACCATCAGGCAGGTGATGTTCCGTTCCCGCACGATCCGCCTGGTCAGCTCCATGACCTTTGCCGCTGTCGCGGGGTCAAGCGCAGCGGTATGCTCATCCAGCATAAGAATCTTTGGTGTCACGACGGTAGCCATCAAAAGCGTAAGCGCCTGACGCTGTCCCCCGGAGAGAAGGCCCACCGGGTTTTCCATGCGATCCTCCAGCCCCATGTTCAGCAAAGCCAGCTGTTCCCTGAAAAATTGTTTCTCCTTCCGGCCGGTGCGGCTGAAGATTCCCTTCCGGCCGGTAGACGCGCGAAGATATGCAACGGACAGATTTTCCTCAATGGTCATGTTGGGCGCAGTCCCCATCAACGGATCCTGAAACAGGCGGCCGATCTCGTGACTGCGTATATGCTCCGGCACATAGGTGATATTCCTTCCGTCCAGCTCAATGCTTCCGCTGTCCGGGAAAAAGGTCCCGGCAACGGCATTGAACAGAGTGGACTTTCCGGCCCCGTTGGACCCGACCACCGTGGCAAAATCACCGTCCTCCAGCACCAGCGTTACCCCGCAAAGCGCCTTTTTTTCATTCACCGTGCCTTTATTGAACGTCTTTTCGATATTTTCGATCTTTAACATAGCTCACCCCTGCGCTCATCCCTGTGCGCGTTTTCTCATCTGCAGCGCGATCTTCTGCTTCACGTTCGGTGCAATCAGTGCAATGGCAACGATCAGAGCCGATACCAGCTTGAAGGCCTCGGTCGGGACATTCAGCCGCAAGGCGAGCGAAATGATAAACCGGTAGAGGCAGGAGCCGAGTACAACACAGGCGATCCGGACCGGCATTTTCCGTTTTCCCGAGATAGTCTCCCCGATCACTAAGGATGCAAGGGCGATCGTCACCATCCCTGTCCCGATCGTTATGTTCGTGGACTTGTTATACTGAGCGATCAGACAGCCCGCCAGACCTGTGAAGGAATTGGACAGGCACAGTCCCACCGTGATGGTAAAGGCCGGATTGATCGACGAGGCGCGTACCATGGCAGGGCTGTCACCGGTTGCCCGGATCGACAGACCAAGCCTGGTGCCGAGAAACCAGTGAATGGCAAGGCAGATGCCAATGATGATGAGCGAGAGCAAAATCAGCCTGGACCAGTTCTGCCATACTTCATTTTCGGAAAGATTTTTGACCAGCGAAAACACGGTGTCGGTCCCGAAAATAGATACATTCGCCGAAAACCCCATCACGGCAAGATTGATCGTATACAGCCCTGTGTTCACAATGATTCCGGCCAGAATACTCTCCACACCGAAGCGGGTCTGCAGCAGCGCTGTGATAAAGCCGGAGCACACCCCGGAAAGCATAGCCGCAGGGATAGCCAGGAGCGGGTGCCCTGCAATCGTGACCATCGCCCCGACTGCACTGCCCAGAGTGTAGCAGCCGTCCGTGGAAAGATCACAGATATTCAGAATACTGTAGCTGATGAACAGCGACAGAGCGATCAGCGAATAGATCAGACCGATCTCCAGTGCCGTCTGTACAATACCTACCGTCAGAAAACCAGACATGTTTCCCTCCTGACAAATCATAACAACAGGTAAAAAAGGAAAACGAACACAGAGAGCTTCTCCCTGTGTTCGTCAAAAGCATCCGACAGAAGTAATCTGTCATCTGACTTGTTCATTACGTCCGGATTCGAGAAACTCAGTTCTTCACATCCTTGATGGAAAAGCTCAGTCTGCCCATCTTATCCTTGCCGAGGCATACGACCTTCACGATATCGCCCAGAGTCAGTACATCTTCCACATGTGCGATGCGCTCTCTTGCGATCTTGGAAATATGAACCATTCCCTCCTTGCCCGGAGCAAACTCGATAAAAGCACCGAATTCCTTGATGCTCACGACTTTACCGGTGAGGACCATGCCCTCCTCGAAGTCCGTCGTGATGATCTGGATCATATCGATGGCCTTCTGCATCATAGCTGCATCCGTACCGCATACGGACACTGCACCGTCATCGGTGATATCGATCTTAACGCCCGTACGTTCGATGATCGTATTGATGGTCTTGCCGCGCTGTCCGACCACATCACCGATCTTCTGCGGATCGATCTGGATCTGGATGATCTTCGGCGCATATTCGTTGACACTCTCACGCGGCTCGCTGATGCAGGGCGTGATCACTTCGTTCAGGATGTACTCTCTGGCCTCTTTCGTCTTGGCAATGGCTTCTTCAACGATCGGGCGGGTAAGTCCGTGGATCTTGATGTCCATCTGGATCGCAGTGATGCCGTCATGCGTACCGGCCACCTTGAAGTCCATATCACCGAAGAAATCCTCCAGGCCCTGAATATCCGTAAGCACCAGATAATCGTCATCGGTCTCACCGGTCACCAGACCGCAGGAGATACCAGCCACCGGCTTCTTGATCGGAACACCGGCTGCCATCAGGGACATGGTGGAAGCACACACACTGGCCTGAGAGGTGGAACCGTTGGATTCGAAGGTCTCGGATACGGTACGGATCGCATAGGGGAACTCTTCCTCGCTGGGAAGCACCGGCATCAGAGCCTTCTCCGCCAGAGCGCCATGTCCGATCTCACGTCTTCCCGGTCCTCTGGAGGGCTTGGTCTCGCCGACCGAATAGCTCGGGAAATTATAGTGATGCATGTAACGCTTGTTGACTTCGTTCTCATCCAGTCCGTCGATGCGCTGCACCTCCGAGAGCGGAGCCAGGGTGGTCACGGTGCAGATCTGAGTCTGTCCGCGGGTGAACATGGCAGAGCCGTGCACTCTCGGAATAAGATCCACTTCCGCTGCCAGCGGACGGATCTGTGTGATCGCACGGCCGTCGGGACGCTTGTGATCCTTGAGGATCATCTTGCGGACCGTCTTCTTCTGATACTGATAAACCGCTTCGCCCAGAACTGCGAGCCATTCCTCATTGTCGGCGAAGGCTTCCTCCAGACGTGCCGTTACCTGCTTGATGTTTTCCTCGCGCACCTGCTTCACATCCGTGAATACCGCTTCCTCCATCTCCTCGGGAGTGACGATCTCACGCATCCGGGCGAACATTTCTTCCGGAATCGCGCAGCTTTCATAGGCATGCTTTTCTTTACCGACCTCGGCTACGATCTGATTGATGAACGCAATGATCTCCTGGTTGATCGCATGGCATTTGTAGATCGCATCGATCATCTGTGCCTCCGGAACCTCATTGGCACCGGCTTCGATCATGATCACCTTCTGAGCGGTACTGGCAACCGTCAGCTGAAGGTCGCCGTTCTTCCACTGTTCCTGAGACGGATTAACGACAAATTCACCGTCCACAAGGCCCATCTGCGTCATCGCGCACGGACCGTCAAACGGGATATCCGAAATACTCGTGGCAATTGCGCTGCCCAGCATGGCCACCAGCTCGGGACGGCACTGCGGATCCACGGACATGACCAGATTGTTCAGAGTCACATCGTTGCGGTAATCCTTCGGGAACAGCGGACGCATCGGACGGTCGATTACGCGGGCCGTCAGAACAGCATTCTCGGAGGCCTTACCCTCACGCTTGTTGAAGCCGCCCGGAATCTTGCCGACGGAATACAGCTTTTCTTCGAATTCTACGGAAAGCGGGAAGAAGTCGATCCCGTCCCTCGGCTTGTCGGATGCAGTGGCGGTGGAAAGCACCGTCGTATCACCGTAATGCATAAATGCAGCGCCATTGGCCTGTGCGGCTACGCGCCCTACATCTACAGACAGGGTTCTGCCTGCGATCTCCATGGAGTAGGTCTTATACTCCCGTTCCAGCTTCGTGGAAAATGTTTCTCCCATGTTTTCTCCTTTTCCATGTGCCTCTTCGCAAGACACATTGTTTGATTGCTTCCGGACAGGAGACCGAAACGACTGAAAAACCTGCAGCTCTTCATACGGGCACTGCGCAAATTGAAGGCAGCCATGTCTGTAAGCTTTTCAGTAGTCCCGGTACCATTCCTGCCGGATGATTTCATAAAGCACACAATGCTTTTGTGAACAGATCCTTCAGCATAGAAAGAACTGCTGCACGCGATTTCGAATGCAGCAGTTCAGATAATACATTATTTTCTGATGCCGAGTTTTGCGATCAGCGCACGATATCCTTCGATATCGGTCTTTCTCAGATAAGCAAGAAGTCCTCTTCTCTGACCGACCATTTTCAGCAGGCCGCGTCTGGAATGATGATCCTTCGGATGCTCCTGAAGGTGTGCAGTGAGCTCGCGAATACGCTCTGTCAGAACAGCGATCTGTACCTCCGGTGAACCGGTGTCGCCTTCTTTTCTGCCATACTCAGCGATAATTGCCTGTTTCTTCTCTTTTGTGATCATGAACCTTTCCTCCTGTTTGAATTGATCGCCTTCTGCCAGGGAGCGGTCGGAGTGATCCGTCTTCCGAGCAGCGGCTTTTTCACATACGGTCGTACTATAACACAGTTCCGGTCAAAGCGTCAACAGCGTTTTTCCGTTTTTATCTGAATGGACGATTCTCACTTGCTTTTCTTTTTATTTATGCTTCCCGCTGTCCGAAAGAAGATCCGTCATACTGTGCAGGCTGATCCCGATGGTGGAGATATTATGCAGCAGTGCCGTACTCGTGGAAGGCAGAATCCCGAAAATGCCGAGCAGAATCAGGAAGGAATTAAAGGAAAGAATCGTCCGGTAATTGCGATGGATCCGGTCCATCAGAGCCGTGCTGAGTGCACGCAGTGTCACAAGCGCATGCAGATCATCCTCGGAGATGGTGATGTCCGCGATCTCCCGTGCAATGGCCGCTCCGCTGTTGATCGCCACTCCGCAGTCCGCTTCGGAGAGGGCCGGTGAATCATTTACACCGTCACCCACCATGATCACCATACGGCCCGCCGCATGCTCCTCACGGATAAACAGTGCCTTGTCCTCGGGAAGCACCTCGGAGCGGTAATCATCGACTCCGACCCGTGCTGCCACCGCCCGGGCGGTCCGGTCGCTGTCCCCGGTGAGCATGACCACACGTTCAATGCCCTCCTGATGCAGCTGACGGATCACAGAAACGGCCTCCGCCTTCAGGGGATCCTCGATCAGAATCACCGCACACAGGACACCGTTGATCGCCAGATACAGATGCGAATACTCATCCGGCAGTGCATCAAAGGCCGCCTGTTCTCCCTCCGGGATCACACAGCGCTCATCCTCAAACACAAAATGATAGCTGCCGATACACAGCTTTTTCCCGTCGATGCTGCTGGCGATCCCATGGGCCACCACATATTCGACGCGGGAATGCTTCTCCTCGTGATCCAGGCCCCGCCGGATCGCTTCAGATACGACTGCATTGGCCATGGAATGCGGATAATGCTCCTCAAGGCAGGCCGCCAGACGCAGCATTTCATCAGGATCGTTTCCGCCAAAGGGAACCACATCCCGCACACTGGGAGACGCAGCCGTGATCGTGCCGGTCTTATCGAACACGATCGTCACCGCCTGGGCGCAGTTTTCCATGAATTTACCACCCTTCACGGCGATGTGATGTGTCCCGGCTTCCCGCATGGCGGACAGGACCGCGATCGGCATGGAAAGCTTCAGGGCGCAGCAGAAATCCACCATCAAAATGGAGGCTGCCCGTGCAGCATTGCGTGTAAACAGCCATGTGAGAGCGGTTGCGCCGAAGGTCCAGGGCACCAGACGGTCCGCAAGATGAGAGGCCTTATCTTCCGTCTGGGACTTCAGTTTTTCCGATTCCTCGATCATCCGGATAATGCGATCGTACCTGCCGCTGCCGGCCTCCTCGCGCACCGTGACGGCCAGCTCTCCCTCGTCCACGACCGTGCCCGCGTAAATCATGCTTCCGCCGGTTTTGTGGACCGGAAGAGGCTCTCCCGTAATGGAGGCCTGATTGACCATTCCATCGCCCTCCAGGACCACACCGTCCAGCGGGATCAGATTGCCGGTGCGGATGATCATTGTGTCGCCCGCATGCACCTGATCAATGCCAAGCAGGACCTCGGTGCCGTCCCCGGTACGGATCCACACCTTCTCGGCATTGAGCGCCATCGCGGCTGCCAGATCCTCCACCGATTTACGATGGGTCCATTCCTCCATAATGTCCCCGATTCCAAGGAGGAACATAATACTGCCGGCGGTATCGAACTCACCCCTCAGCATGGACACACTGATGGAAGCTGCATCCAGCACAGAGACCTCCAGGCGGCCCCTGGCAAGGCTTCGCAGCGCCTTTCCCAGATATGGAACCGAACGGATCACTGTAAGGACCGTCCGGACCGGCACCGGCACCACCACGCGCATCAGAATTCTCTGCATAATATGAAAGAACATCCTGTCCTCGTAATGGCGCGTAAGCGTCCGGCTGGAGTGATCCGGAACGACTGCTTCTTCAGAAGCAAAATCAAACCGGGCCAGGGCCCCGATCAGTTCCGGTTTCGAGGTATCCGTCATCAATATCGTTGCATTTCCGGTACGTTCATCGACCTTTGCCTGCGTGACCCCGGCCTGCCTGCGCAGAAAATGCTCCAGGATGTCAGCCTGTTCGCAGGTCATATATGGCTTATAGATGTGGATCCTCATCCTTCTGGCGGACTCATGCAGGATCTTGCATTTCATTTCAGTAATCCCTCTTTTCTGAAGAACGCCGAAGCCTCAAGGGGCCTCGGCGCACTCTTTTGGTCTATGCACATTCTTGTTTGCAGCATGCATTGCCTGCAGCATACGTTTATTGAGCATATGCTCCAGTTTGAAACATACCTATTATCCATTCTTACTGATCAACTTCCTCAGCCTGTGCAGCCTCAAGAACCGCCTTCGCATCTTCGATGATCCGCGCTTCTTCCTCCTGGCGGCGCTGCTCGTTCATCTCCTTTGCATCCGCTGCGATATCTTCCGCATTCTCCCGGATGGTGGTAACATCCTTCATTACCTCATCCTTCATACGAAGTGCAGCAGCGGCCGTGTGCGTATAAAGCTTCTTTGCATCCCTGCTCCCGAGGATCTTTACACCATAGCTGCCCAGAAGAAAACCACCAGCCAGCATACCAAGTTTTTTCCATTCAAACATCTTGCACTCTCCCTTCTGAAATTGCCTTCCTGCCCGGCTTTCCTGCAAACTTCCGTCAGAGGAGGTAATCCTATCATAATTGTTTTCTTAACAGCTACAACCCTACCACCGCAGATAATTATTTGTCAATATAGACATTTCTTAGCGTACTGCGACTGCCCTTTTATGTATGTGACAAGATTTAGTCATGCAAATCTTTCAGCAAAAGAGAAACATCTTCCGCATTTTCGCAGATTTTTCACAAGCCTGACTTATATATCCTTACACATCCCGCAGTGTGATCATCTGCCACGCGTGATAGCCCAGCTGAACCGGAAGCGGGAGCACAGCATCCGCCACCGTCTCAGCCAGAATGCGCATGCGCATTTTCCGCTTCAGCGCCGGATCCAGCTTTCTGGACTTTACCTCCTCCAGACGAATGTGGGCCTGTGCAGAGGGAGGCGCCAGGGCAAGCACATTTTCATAATGAAACGCATTCAGCCGTTCCAGAATTTCTTTCCGATCCCCGTCATATTCGATCGAACAGCCCGCCGTATCCCGAAATACCGTAACCTTTCTAACCTGCTTCATAGCACCAAAGGCATACACAAGAATCTTTTCCTGCTCCGCTGTGATCCGCGGCTCGAACATCCGGATCCGGATCCTGTGGGCACTCTCATGGACAATTCGGTATTTCATATGCAGCTCCTTATCATCTGGTCATTTAAATCATACATAAAAAAGAAGCAGTACAGCGGCTTGCAATTGTACTGCGGTTAAATGAATCCTATCAAATGCTGAGCACTCTGTCAATTATGCATTAAGTATATGTTTTTCCCATGTTTGAGGCCGAAAAACGGGACAGAGAACCGTCCTCTGTCCCGTTGTGCAAAATCATATCGTTTTATAATGCCGCAAACCCTTTCTCAAGATCCGCCAGGATGTCGTCGATGTGTTCGGTGCCGATCGACAGCCGGATCGTGCTCTGGTGAATTCCCTGATCCTCCAGCTCCGCATCGGTCAGCTGGGAGTGGGTGGTGGTCGCCGGATGGATCACCAGTGATTTTACATCGGCCACGTTCGCAAGGAGCGAGAAGATCTCCAGTGCATCGATAAAGGCATGCGCTTCCTTCTGCCCGCCTTTGATGTCGAAGGTAAAGATGCTGGCTCCGCCGTTCGGGAAATACTTCTCATAGAGTGCGTGCTGCGGATGGTCCGACAGGGAGGGATGATTGACCTTTGCCACCTTCGGATGCGAAGCGAGGAATGCAACGACCTTCTTTGTATTTTCCGCATGGCGTTCGAGCCGCAGGGAGAGGGTTTCAACGCCCTGAAGCAGCAGGAAGGCATTGAACGGAGAGATGGCCGCTCCGGTGTCACGCAGGAGGATCGCACGAATGTAGGTCACAAAGGCTGCGGGGCCTGCCGCATCCACAAAGGATACGCCATGATAGCTCGGATTCGGCTCAGCGATCGGTGCATACTTCCCGCTCTTCTTCCAGTCAAATTTTCCGGAGTCCACGATCACACCGCCCAGGGTTGTACCATGTCCCCCAAGGAATTTCGTTGCGGAATGTACCACGATGTCCGCGCCGTGCTCGATCGGGCGAATGAGGTAGGGGGTTCCGAAGGTGTTGTCAATTGCCAGCGGAATGCCGTGCGCATGCGCAAGCTGCGCAAGGGCATCAATATCAGGAATGTCACTGTTTGGGTTGCCCAGCGTTTCAATGTAGATTGCTTTTGTGTTCGGACGAATCGCCGCTTTTACTTCATCCAGATTATGAATGTCGACAAAGGTGGTCTCGATCCCGTACAGCTTCAGCGTGTGTGCCAGCAGGTTATAGCTTCCACCGTAGATCGTCTTCTGAGCAACAATGTGCTCTCCGGCCTGGGCCAGCGCCTGGATCGTGTAGGTCACTGCGGCTGCACCTGAAGCGAGCGCCAGAGCTGCCGTTCCTCCTTCCAGAGCCGCTACACGCTTCTCAAGTACCTCCTGTGTGGAATTGGTAAGCCTTCCATAGATATTGCCCGGATCCGTCAGTCCGAAGCGGGCTGCTGCATGAGCAGAATTGTGAAACACATAGGATGTCGTCTGGTAAATGGGAACGGCTCTGGAATCTGTTGCCGGATCCGCCTGTTCCTGGCCAACGTGCAGCTGAAGGGTCTCAAATTTGTAATTGCTCATGATCATACACTCCTTTTCATGATTCAATCTTTACGATCTTTGTTGTGATTCAGGATTGCTCCTTTTGCAGCACCTTTGCGCCTGCGCCTGCGTGCCATTGCTGTTATACTCGCTGCCGTACGTTCCTTATTCGACGACTCCGCCTTCGACGACCAGTGATTCAGGATCCGCAGCATCCCCGTAGACCGGAGCAAGTGTTTCCTCATAATCCGCATGGAAGAAATTCTCCTCTCCAAGCGCGACGATCTCTTCATTGATCCAGTCAAGCAGCGTCTCGTTTCCAGGAGCCACCGCGGGAGCGATCGTATCCAGATCACCCAGTGAGTCGATCCCTACCGTGAAGCCCGGATTGACCTGCGCCCATGCCAGCACTTCTGTGTTGTCTGTTGAGAATGCATCTCCACGTCCGTCCAGCAGCGCATTGTAAGCCTCAGCATAAGCGTCATATTTCTGAAGTTCAACATCGGGATACTGTTCCGTAAAGTAGGTTTCCGCGGTGGTCCCCTTTACAATGATCAGGGTCTTTCCTTCCAGATCCTCCACGCTGCTGATTACGGCACTGTCCGGCGAGACGACCCCCAGCGCGACCTTCATATACGGGAGCGCGAAATCGACCTGCTCTGCCCTCTCCGGAGTAACCGTGAAGTTCGCCAGTACAATATCGACCTTGCCGGTTGCCGCATACTCCACCCGGCTGGCCGGATCGAGCGATGTGTACTCCACCTCGGTACCAAGATCCTTCGCAAGGCGCTCCGCGAAATACACATCGTAGCCCTGATAATCTCCGTTTTCATCCACATATCCGAAAGGTGCCTTGTCACTGAATACGCCGATCCGTATCACACCACTCTCCACGATTTCATCCAGTGTACGGTAAGGAACATCCTCCGCCATCACGGAAAAAGATGCAAAAGCCGTCAGTGCAGCAGCCATAATCATTGTTCTTTTCATAATATAACCTCCTTGAAAAGATTGGTCGGAAATCAGTATTTATACTATTCATACTTATCCGCTATGTTTTATAGGCTGCAGTATATCACTTTATCGCGTGGCTGTCAACAACTTTTTTCATATTTCGCATACTTGATTAGTATGTTATTGGGTGCTGCAGAACGGATCATGTGCTCTGTTTCTCAGCATGATTTTGCCTCTCCTTGTGAAATTCAAAGGTCTGAAGGAATGCCTTCGCCCTGTCTGAGGAAGGGTGTGTGAAGAAGGTTTCCGGGTCCGACTCCTCTACGATGCGGCCGCCTTCGAGAAATACAACTCTGTCCGCCACGGCCCGGGCAAACTGCATCTCATGGGTGACGATCACCATGGTCATCCCTTCATTGGCCAGTTCCAGAATCACATCCAGCACTTCCCGCACCATCTCCGGATCCAGGGCTGCTGTTACCTCGTCGAACAGCATGATCTCCGGGTGCATGCATAAGGCACGTACAATAGCCACGCGCTGCTTCTGTCCTCCCGAGAGCTGCCTCGGATAGGCATTTTCCTTTCCGGACAGACCGACTCTTTTCAAAAGCGTACAGGCTTCCTCCTGCACCTGGGACTGACTGCGTTTCTGTACATGTAACGGAGCCAGTGTGATATTTTCCAGAATCGTCTTATGTGGAAACAATTCATAGCTTTGGAATACCATTCCGATTTTCTGCCGAATCAGCGTGATGTTTTTTGCATTTTTCTCTACACGCATACCCTCCAGTAGAATCTGTCCGCCCTGTATGCTTTCCAGTGCGTTCATGCAGCGAAGAAGTGTACTTTTTCCGCACCCTGAAGGACCCAGCACAACCACGACTTCTCCTTTGCGGATCTGCAGATTCAATCCGTTCAGGATCGTCTCCCCATCATATTTCTTAACCAGATCCACAATTTCAAGAATATTCTGCCCCATCGATCAGTTCCACTTCCTTTCAAGCCACTTTGCAAACCTGGAAATCGGCCAGCATGTGAAAAAATACAACAGAAAAATGACTCCATAGATCCAGAGTGCCGCAGTCGGATACTCAAACCGGTTGGCGTCAATGATCTGCTGTCCCACCTTCATCATCTCTACAATGCCGATCAGCACGACCAGCGACGTTGTTTTGATCATTCTGGTCACAAGATTGATCGTGAGCGGGATCAGGCGCCGCAGGGTCTGAGGGATAATGATGAAGCGATACGTCTGAAGGGTATCGAAGCCCAGAGCCTGCGCGCTTTCATACTGCTGCTTCGGGATACTGATCAGCGCTCCGCGGACCAGATCTCCCATCTCTGCCGTTCCCCAGAGTGTAAACACCAGGACCGCTGAAAGTTCATTGGAAAGATTCCATCCAAATGCCCTTGTCGCACCGAAGAAGACGATGAACAACAGCACCAGCTGAGGCATGATCCGGATAAAGTCGAGATAGATACGTCCGATCACTTTTGTCACCGGATTGCGGATATTCAAAAACAATCCGAATAAAATGCCCAGGGGGACGGACAATCCTGCAGCAAGCAGGCTGATGCGGACAGTCACCCACAGGCCTCCGAGTAGGCGGATGAAGTTGCTTCCGCGAAACAGTATGCTAATTCCCAAATCCTGCATAGCGGAGCCTCCTTTCCAGAACCGATCCCAGGAGCGATACCGGCAGTAGAATCACCAGATATGCAATGACAAGCATGAGCAGAGCCTCACCGGTCTGGTAATACAGACCGATCAGATCCTTTGCAACATACATCAGATCCGCGAGTGCAATTCCCGAAAAAACAGAGGTCTCCTTCAGCAGAAACACAACATTTGCAATGACGGACGGGACAGCCGTAGCCAGTGCCTGTGGGAAGATCACATACCGGAAGACCTGAACACTGTTCATCCCAAGACTCATGGCCGATTCATATTGGATCTTCTCCACTGCCTCAAGGCTGCTCCGGAATGCTTCGGTCATATAGCTTCCGCCCAGAAAGGTGAGACCGATCACTCCGCACATCTGACCCGAGAGACGGATTCCGATTTTCGGAAGACCAAAATATAAAAAGAACAGCTGTACCAGCAAAGGAGTATTGCGGCTCAGTTCCACATAAGCCGAAACAATTCCTTTCAGTACCGGCACCCGATTATACAACACGCCGCTGCAAATAATTCCCACGGCAACGGAGAGCAGAATGCCGGTTGTACCGATCCGCAGGGTAAGAAGCGCAGCTTCCACATACATTGGTGCATATGTGCGCATAAAAACCCAGTCCAACGTATCACCTTCTTCCCATATATGTATTATATGTTTCGGAGTATAGCATGCATAAACCACGCTGTCAATCATATAAAAATGCAAATCAAATCACATGTTCAGGGACAGCCGGACTTTGACGCGCGAGCGGGAGCACGAAGTGCTCTTCCTCTTCGCGAGCTGCGCATCCTGCACGGAGTGCTTTTGTCTCATAGGAAATTCGTCGCAATTTCTTATGAGACAAAAAGCCATGGGATAAAGGGTCCCATGGCTTTTTACAAACATAAAAACGATCGTTCGTGTTTCCGTTTATTCATTTCTTTTGTATAAATAAGGCGCTTATGCTCTGGTGTATAAACAAGGCGCACAGGCTCTTCCTTATAAACAGTGCGTTCATGCTCTGGAGGCAAAACGGATGAAGCTTACCACGCCGAGCAGAAGGAACGCGATTCCCGCGGTCTGCAATATCTGCGGCAGAACCAGCCGGACGGAATTCTCTACAATACAGTATTTCTCCGGATCAGCAGGCTCATACAGGATGTTCAGCTCCTTGCCGACCTCCCATCTGGCCGGATAAGCGCCGGACGGATACACGACCTTGTAGAGCATACCCTCCGCATAGTATTCCAGGACCGGATAATACCGGCTCCGGTAACGTCCGTCCCCGTCGCGCCGCACAAGCTCCACGACCCTGGCCGTTGCATGACCTTCATAGATTTCTTTTTCCCGGTCAACGGCCTTCAGAATCACACCCGCCACCAGCATCACAAGTCCAAGTACGATCAGCCACACACTGGCTGTCCATAATCCCGTGTTCACCAAAATACTTCCTTCCCGCTGCAATATCCCGATTCATCTGCTCCTGCAGCTCCTGCACGGATGCAAATGTATGCTCGGGACGAACGCTTTCCAGCAGACGTGTGCATACCTCTTTTCCGTAAAGATCCCTGTCAAAATCAAGCAGGTGTGTCTCCACACGAACCTGTTTCTCTCCAAGTGTCGGATTGTTTCCGACATTTGAGATTCCGCACACCCTGCGATGATCGATCTGTGTGACGGAAAAATACACTCCGGAGGGCGGAAGCAGCTTCTTTTCATCCGGCACCAGATTGATCGTCGGAATGCCGAGCCCGGTTCCAAGATGCTTTCCGTGCATCACCCTGCCATACACCGGAAAAGGATCGCCGAGCATTTCATTGACTGCCTTCATATTGCCCTTTTCAAGCTCCTCCCGGATGTAGGTACTGCTGATTTCCCGGCCGTGGTAGGATGCCTTGTCAATGATAAAGGTTTCAAACCCGTGGGCCCTGCCGTATTCCCTCAGAAAGGCTGCATCTCCCTTCCGCTGGTATCCGAAACGATAGTCCGTCCCAACGGCAACATAGCCTGCATGCAGCCGCTTCAGAAGGATCTCCTCGATGAATGTCTCGGGACTCATTTTCATAAACTCCGGAAGAAACGGGCACTGGATCAGTGCCTGAACGCCCAGGCCTTCGATTGCCTGCTTCTGTTCCGCCAGAGTCATCAGCATCGGTCCTTTTCCCGCAGCGATCGCAAAGGCTGTGCTGATGCAGCCCTCCTTTTCCATCTGACGGATCCGGTTCATGAGAAGACGATGTCCCTGATGCACACCGTCAAATTTGCCGAGTGTAACAGCCGAAGGCCCTGCAAGCGCAAAATCATTTGTTTCATGAAAATAGATCATATAAACATCTTCTCCGGACGGTATAGTCCTCTCTTATCCCATTTATATAAACCCACAAAAGAGCCGCTTTCATCATAAAAACGAAGGAATTCGGGCCAGCCCCGGTCTTTTTCCTCCAGCAGGATCTGCCGCCTGCGGAATGGATTGCCGTTCGTCAGTTTGATCTGGTCCTCTGTGCCCACGCCGGCCTTCGGTGCATCCGGAAAAAAATAATCCGGAGGAATGATCCGCTGTGCAAGAGTGCCCTGTGCATGCAGTCCGGCAGCCTCCTCCAGCGTGATCGAATCCTCCAGGGAGAACTCCTTTACACGTGTGCGCACAAGATGCTTCATACACGCTCCGCAACCGAGCTCTTCACCAATGTCATTACACAGTGTGCGGATATAGGTTCCCCGTGAGCAGGTGACCAGCATGACGACCTCCGGCAGAGCGACCTCCTCCACCACGATCTCCTCGATCGTGACCTCCTTGCTGGGCCGCTCGATCTCGATCCCCTTCCGGGCAAACTGATAAAGCTTTTTTCCCTGATGCTTCACCGCGGAGTACATCGGGGGCATCTGCGTGATCGTTCCGACATAGTGTGAGATCACTTCTTTGACCTCGTCCGGGCTGCACTGTACTTCCCGTTCGGCAAGGACCGTGCCTGTGGTGTCCTGTGTATCGGTCGACATACCCAGCAGCATCACAGCACGATACTGCTTTGTTCCCTCTCCGAGAAGCTCGCACAGCCTTGTGGCGCTGCCCAGACAAACCGGGAGCACGCCCTCCGCCGCGGGATCAAGCGTACCGGTGTGACCGATTTTTTTCTGCTCCGTGATCTTGCGCATGTGATAGACCACATCATGACTGGTCATCCCGCAAGGTTTATAAATATTGATAATTCCTGTGTACATTCTTCTATGATTAAGCCTTTTCCCGCTGTTTACAGCTGCACTGCGATCCACTCCGTGAGATTGTTGATCACATCGTGCACGCTTCCCTGCATCTCGCAGCCCGACGCCAGTTTATGTCCGCCTCCGCCAAACCGCGAAGCCACTGCATTGACATTCACCCTGCCGGCGGAGCGCAGGCTCACCTTAAACTGTGATGGCGCTGTTTCATAAAGGAAAATCGCCACTTCGACCCCTTCCACACTGCGAAGCTCGGACACGATCCCATCCAGATCGGCCGGCTCCACACAGAAGAAATCCATCTCCTTTCTGCGGATCGCCGAGAAAATGACCTTCCCATCCAGCATACGCACACTCTCAAGCAGTGCCCGACCCATGATCTGCTTCTGATAATAGGTCTTTTCATAATAGGTTTTCGCTACAATGTGCGGATAATCGATCCCCTGATCCATCAGTTCTCCGGCAATGCGCATCGTGCGGCTGGAGGTACAGCTGTACTGGAAGATACCCGTATCGTGGGCGATTCCCATATACAGTGCCTCGCAGGAGGCGAAGGGCAGATTGCCTGTGCCGATCAGAAGGCATACCAGCTCACTGGCCGAGCTTGCCTCCGATTCAATATAATCAAGATCGGTAAACGGCCCGTTGGAAATGTGATGGTCGATGCATACCGTTTTTTTGGCATTTTCCAGAAGTCCGGCGTGTCTGCCGAGCCGGGAAGCCACATTGCAGTCCAGTGCAAATACCACATCAAAGGCCTGATCAGAGGGCTCTGTGTGAATGGAGGATGCCCCTTTCAGAAACAGAAAGCGTTCCGGGATCGGTTCCAGAAAGACCTCCGCTTTCAGCGACGGAAACAGATGCTCAAGAGCATTTTTCAGGCCCAGGCATGCACCGACACAGTCCCCGTCGGGACGTACATGGCCGGTAATGGCCACAGCCTTTGCGTCCTGCAGCAGCTCATTCAGGCAGATCTTCTCCTGTATGTCCACTTTCATCCGCCTCCTTTACTTCATCGATTTTCTTTGACATCCGGATCCCGTAGGCGATGGACTGATCCGGAATAAAACGGATCTGCGGCGTGTTGCGCAGATTGACGCCGGAGGCCAGCTCCCGTCGGATAAACCCTTCCGCGCTTTTGAGTCCTTCGATCGTCTTCGCAAGCGCTTCATCGTCTCCAAGGACACTGATATAGGCCTTGCAGGTCTTCAGATCCGGAGCCACCTCCACCGCAGTGACCGAGGTCATCGGATGGATCCGCGGATCCTTGATCGAGCCCCGGATGATCTCGGAAAGCTCCCGGCGGACCTCCCCGTTGATCCTGGTGTTTTTAATACTGTTCTTTCTCATTCGTTTTATCTTTCCATGACAATGTCTGTCACCGTCCGACAGGAGCGTTTTCCAGCCGGTTAGTGACAGACAGTCGCTTTGATCCTATCGCGGAACCTCCACCATCATGTAGGCTTCTACCTGATCGAGCTCGGCGATATCATTGAATTTTTCAAATACGAGACCGCATTCGTAACCGGCGCGGACCTCTTTCACATCGTCCTTGAAGCGCTTGAGCGACGCCACCGGGCCATCGAAGATCTGCTTTCCGTCACGGGTGATCCGTGCACTGCAGCCTCTCTGGAACACACCATCCAGTACATAGGAACCGGCAATATTGCCCACACCGGAAGCCCGGAAGATCTGACGGATCTCGGCATGTCCGATCACCTTTTCCTCATAGATCGGATCGAGCATACCCTTCATGGCAGCCTCCACATCGGCGATCGCGTCATAGATCACACGATACAGGCGAATGTCCACACCCTCCTGCTCCGCGGTGGATTTGGCGGTGGCATCCGGGCGTACATTGAAACCAATGATGATCGCATTGGAAGCGGATGCCAGAACCACATCGGATTCGTTGATGGCACCGGCGCCGCTGTGAATCACCTTCACAACGACTTCCTCGTTGGAGAGCTTGAGCAGACTCTGCTTCACAGCCTCTACGCTTCCCTGTACATCGGCCTTCACGATCAGGTTCAGTTCCTTCAGATTGCCGGCCTGAATCTGTGAGAACAGATCATCCAGCGACATCCGCTGCTTCGTATCCTCAAGAAGCCGCTCTCTGCCCTCGCTGATAAAGGTCTCGGCAAAGCTTCTTGCTTCCTTTTCGGTTTCGGGAGAGACCATGATCTCGCCGGCTCCCGGAACATCGGAAAAGCCGAGGATCTCCACCGGCATGGACGGACCTGCTTCCTTCACCTGTCGTCCCTTGTCATCGATCATTGCACGGACCTTACCGTAGCAGGAACCGGCAGCGACCGGATCGCCCACGTGCAGGGTACCCTTCTGTACCAGAACCGTTGCAACGGGGCCGCGGCCCTTATCCAGCTGTGCCTCGATCACAAGGCCGCGGGCTCTGCGGTTCGGATTGGACTTCAGCTCCAGAACCTCCGCGGTAAGGAGGATCATCTCAAGCAGCGTGTCGATTCCCTCGTGAGTCTTGGCGGAAACCGGTACAAATACCGTGCTGCCGCCCCAGTCCTCGGGAATCAGCTCGTATTCGGTAAGTTCCTGCTTCACGCGGTCGATATTGGCACCGTCCTTATCGATCTTGTTGATCGCAACGATGATTTCGATACCGGCTGCCTTGGCATGATTGATTGCTTCAACAGTCTGCGGCATCACGCCATCGTCTGCCGCAACCACGAGGATCGCGATATCAGTAGAGTTGGCGCCGCGCATACGCATGGCTGTGAATGCCTCATGTCCGGGCGTATCCAGGAAGGTGATCTGCTGACCATTGCAGGTCACAACGGAAGCACCGATATGCTGCGTGATTCCGCCTGCCTCGCGGTCGATCACATGCGTATTGCGGATCGCATCGAGCAGAGAAGTCTTGCCGTGATCGACATGGCCCATCACGCACACGACCGGCGGCCTGGAAACCTTAGTCTCTTCCGGATCGTCATCTTCCTTGAGAAGCTCCTCCAGCACATCGACTTTGACTTCCTTCTCACAGATCACATCATAATCGATTGCAATCTCTTCCGCTGTATCGTAGTCGATCTCCTCATTGACCGTAACCATCTTGCCCTGCATGAACAGCTTCTTGACGATTGCTGCGGGTGCGATCTTCAGAAGATCGGCAAGTTCCTTGATGGTAAGGGACTCGGGAATCGTAATGCTCTTGATCTTCTCTTCCTCGACCACAGGCTTCACCGGCTTGATGAACTTGCCGGCTGTCTTACCGCGTGACCCGTTCTTACCGCCCTGTGTACGGCTCTGTTCCATGCGGTCGAACTTATCACCCTTTTCAGTGCGTCCGTTCTTACGATCGTTTTTGCCGCCGCGCTCATTCTTGGAACGACCCTCTTTTTCGAAGGGCTTCGCATCCATGGCAGGTCTTGCACCGCCCTGTTTGCGGCCTGCACCCTGTCCGCCTCCGAAGCCCGGACCTCTGCCCGGACCGGCGCTGTTCCTGCCGTCACGCCCTGCCTGCTGCGAGGGTCGTGCTGTTCCTCTGGTGCCGGAGCCTCCATCCCTTGAAAAGCTCCTTGCGCCGTCGCGGCTCTCACGTCCGCCGCGGTTATTATCGCGATTATTATCTCGGTTATTGTCACGTCCCTGCCCGTCTCTGCTCTGACCATCACGATAGGGTCTGGCAGAGGAAGTCCCGCTTCTACGGGCAGAATCCCTGCGGTCGTCACTGGCAGTTGCTGCTTTTGGCGTTTTTTCTCTGCTCTCCGCAGAAGCCTCCTTCCGGGCAGCAGTCTCTACAGACGCAGCCGGCGCTTCCGCCTTCCTGACGGTTTCGCCTGCAGGTGCCTCGGACGGACGGATGGAACCATCCTTTGCATCCGCAGCTGTTTTCGAAACGGGTGCAGTGGCTGCTGCAGGAGCTGCAGCGGATGTCGCAGCATAAGAGGTTGCCGCAGACGCAGCAGCATCGGATACAGGCTTTGCTTCCGTTTTCTCCCGTACAGGCTTT
>CAMOSN010000002.1 GCA_946624935.1 uncultured Lachnospiraceae bacterium
ATGTGAAATGGAAACCCGGAATAGAGGACCTGCCGGAAATACCGGCAGGTTTTTTGTTTTGTACTTTACTTTGTACTTTACAGGCACAATGAATAAAAAATCATTGAAGTTTATAGAAATTTAATATATCATTATTATAATACATTTTGTTTGGAACAGGAGGGGATAGCAAGATCAGTAGAAAAACAATATAGAAAGGACTACGATGAAATTTCTGAGGTATGGGCTGATATATATTCTTCTTGGCGAGTATGACAACAGTTTTCCGTTCTTTGCCCTGTATTTACTGGTGTTTTTCGCAATGTTGTATCTTGCAAACCGTTATTTCTCAAAACGCCAGCATAAAAGGATCATTCTGCTTGCAGTTGCATCGGGAGTGTTGCTTGGTTTCGTTTTATGTATTGCACTTCTGGTCGGTTGCGGGGTTTTCTATATTTTGGATAAAAGAATCAATCCGCCGCAGGAGAAAGAAAAAGAAGACGAAAAGGATAAAACTGGTAGTTGATAAAAGGGAGCATTCTGCCCCCTTTTATTTTTGCCTTTTTAACACAGCAAGGAAGTCCCCCACCTCAACGTCGCGGAGACGTAGGTGGGGGTCAGGGGACTTACTTGTGTCAGGTGGAGTTCAAGCTCCACCTGACAGTCCGCGAAGCGGACATCTGGGTTAGCCGCAAGTAGCGAAGCGGATTGCGGATGACCTTTGAATGGATAGCGGGTGTATGCCGGATGATTATTCTGTCATTTCCAGCGGAACAAACCCGTATTTTGCAAGATCGAACAATCCCAGGTCCGTGATCTTGAGCTTCGGGATGACGACCAGGGACATGAAGCACAGGGTCATGAATGGATCTACGCCGCCTGCAAGATGAAGCTCCCGCTGGGCGGTCTCGATGATTGAGACAAGCTTTTCTGCGACGACTTCGCCCGGGAGATCAGTCATCAGTCCGGCAATCTCATGCTGGATCGATTCGATGACACGTCCTCCTTTGACAACACTCATGCCTCCGCCCAGGCGGATCAGCTCCGAAACAGCAAGAGCCATATCGTCATCGTTGTCCCCGATCACAATGATATTGTGAGAATCATGCGCAATGGAGGTAGCAATCGCTCCACCCTGCAAAGCAAAACCCTTAATCAGCCCGATCCCGACATTTCCTGTGCCGTGATGGCGTTCCACCACTGCAATCTTAATAATATCCTCGGCGTTTCTGTGCCAGATTCCGTTCTCATCAAGATCGACGACTGCTTCGCAAATATCTGTCACGACGGAGCCGGGAGTGATCAGCATGACCCGTACATGCGGATCTTTCAGTTTCATTTCCAGCCGTTTTGCACTGAAATCCTTTACATTCATTCGACCGCTGACCTTGTCTGCGGATGTATGAGTAACTTCCGGGAGATAGCGTTTACCGGAAGCGGTAAGCGTGCCTGCACAATACACCTGTTCTACGGTAAAATGCTCGTCCAGGGAGGACAGGAGGAGGAAATCCGCTCTCCGGCCCGGCGCGATCGCACCTCTGTCATGGAGTCCGTAACAGTTTGCAGCGTTGATCGTTGCCATGCTGATAGCAGTAATCGGATCCAGCCCGGCGCCGATTGCCATGCGTACGTTATTGTCGATATGTCCGATCTCCAGGATCGTTTTGGCAGCACAATCATCGGTACACATCAGGCAGCGGTCAGCATTTTTGCTGTCAATTCCTTCCAGAAGATTGAGCAGATCATGGCAGGCAGTTCCCTGACGGAGCAGTACATACATTCCGCGTTTGATCCTTCTGCGCAGATCGGCAGCGGTAGAGCATTCGTGATCGTTGCTGATGCCGGCAGCGCAGTAAGCGTCCAGTGACTGAGGAAAACCAAGGTAATGGCCGTCAATGATCTTGCCGCGGCTTTTGGCTACCATGATTTTATCGAGCACCTCATCTTCAGCACGGCATACGCCGACAAAATCCATCATTTCGCCGAGGCCGAGGACCCGGGGATGATCGATCCGTTTTTCGATGCCATCGGCTCCCAGCACTGCTCCGGAATTTTCAAAAGGTGTACAGGGAACACAGGACGGAATCTGCAGAAAAACGGATAATGGCAGATCCTCTGAAGCCTGAAGCATATAATCAAAACCATCCAGGCCACAGACATTCACAATTTCATGTGGATCGGCGATTACTGTGGTGGTACCACAGGGGACGACAAGCCGTGCATATTCGGCGGGGGATACGTGAGAGGATTCTATGTGGAGATGAGCATCAATAAACCCCGGAACCAGATACCTGCCGCCGGCGTCGATGGTCTCCTTTGCTGCAGGCAGGTTGGGATGTGCAAATGAAGCGATGTGGCCGTTCGCGATATAAACGTCACTGTCAAATACTTCCCGGTTAAATACGTCAACGATATGGCAATTTGTGATGCATAGATCCGCACACGTGCGACCTGTGGCGACATCGATAAGATGCTTCAACTGTTTTTTTTCCATGGCACCCTCCCTGAACCTGAAATAGATCATTCAACAGCAGCAAAAGATGTTTCTATGCCCAGTACATGCAGTAATGTGATTTATGACCATTTTAATCGCTTCAGATGTTTCTGTAAAGTCAAAGCTTTTGTATTTTTTGCTGATAATAAGGTCCTGTTTGCGCGTTGCTTTTGGACAATTACAGCATGAAAACATGGTTTAACGCGGAACGCATGGTAAAAACATGCAAAATGGTCATGGATAACACATCGATTATTGTGAAATAAAATTGATTGTCCCATGTGTTTGATATATAATATAAAAAGGGTGGTATGCCATTTGATAAAGAAGGGGGCTGATGCGAATTGCAAAACGGCTTTATAATGAAGGGAAATATCTGTTATACGCCCGGGCCGGACAATCTGGTGATTCGAGAAAATGCCTTTACCGTATGTGAGGATGGAATCTGCCGGGGAGTTTTTGATACCATTCCGGATCGATATGGCGGTTTGAAAGTGATCGACTGCAGCGGGATGCTGGTGATTCCGGGTCTGGTGGATCTGCATACACATGCTCCGCAGTTTGCATTTCGCGGAAGCGGTATGGATTTTGAACTGCTGGAATGGCTGGACCGGGTTACCTTTCCCGAAGAAATGCGTTATGCGGATGAAGCATATGCCCGCAGCGCTTATGAGATTGTGGTCGCGAGACTGAAACAAAGTGCTGTTACAAGGGTTGTTCTGTTTGGGACGATTCACACTTCCTCCACACTGATCCTGGCGGATCTTATGGAAAACAGTGGACTGATCAGCTATGTCGGTAAGGTCAATATGGATCGGAATGCTCCGCAGGGACTGAGGGAAGAAAGTGCTTCTTATTCGGCAGCCGAGACGAGGCGTTTTGTTGAAGAATGTATAAGCCGCCGGTACCGGCATACAAAGCCCATTATCACACCCCGTTTTGTGATCAGCTGCACGGATGAACTGATGAGGGAACTGGGACGGATCAGGGAAGAATACAACTTACCTGTGCAGTCGCATCTTTCAGAAAATCCGGGGGAGGTTTTACAGGTGAAGGAGCTGGAGACGGAGGCGGCTTTTTACGGGGATGTGTATGACCGGGCGGGTCTCTTTGGCCGGGGCGCGAATGCGGTGATGGCGCACTGCATCTATTCTGAACCGGAGGAAGTGGAGAGAATCCTGGAGAATGGGGTATGGGTTGCGCACTGCCCCGAATCCAATATGAACCTCGCTTCCGGGATCGCCCCGATCCGCAGATATCTTGAAAAGGGAATCCGGGTCGGTCTGGGCACAGATGTGGCTGCAGGGACGTCTGAATCGATGTTCCATGCAGTGACTGATGCGATCAAGGTATCAAAGCTGTACTGGAGGTATGTTGATTCTGATGCAAAGCCGCTGACCTTCCCGGAAAGCTTTTACCTGGCGACAAAAGGGGGCGGCGCCTTCTTCGGAAAAGCAGGAAGCTTTGAGGACGGGTTTGACTTTGATGCAGTCGTTCTGGATGACAGAATTCTTTCATTTGCTCATCCGCTCTCGGTCAGAGACCGGCTGGAGAGCGCGTTTTATCAGGAACTTGATCAGACGGGAATCGTCATGAAGTTTGCTGCGGGAAAACAGGTCATATAGTGTTTGATAGAAAGAAACGAAAGGAGGAACAGCCTGTGTATGCCGGACAGAGTGTAAAGCGGGTGGATGCCTTTGACAAGGTAACGGGGCGCACGAAATATACAGATGATTTGTGCGACAGAAAAGCTTATATCGCCCGGGTACTGCATTCTACGATTGCCAATGGCAAGGTGCTGCGGATCGATACATCTGAGGCAGAGAAAGTACCTGGAGTCGTAAAGATTGTGACTTGCTTCGATCTGAAGGAGAAGCATTATTATCCGACAGCCGGGCACCCGTGGTCAACGGATCCGTCTCATCAGGATGTAGCGGATCGTCTGATGCTGACGGAAAGGGTCCGTTTTTATGGGGATGATATCGCTGCCGTTGTGGCAGAGGATGAGGTTGCCGCGGCACAGGCGCTGCACCTGATCAGGGTGGACTATGAGGAATATCCTTTCGTGCTGGATGTTCAGAAGGCAATGGAGGATGGTGCTCCGCAGCTGCATGAAGCTTATCCGAACAATATCCTCAAACACACGCAGATCCGGCTGGGCGATTATGAGAAGGCGATTCAGGAACCCGGGCTGATCAAAGTGGAGGGCTGGTATGAGACTCCTGTGGTGCAGCATTGCCATATTGAGAACTTTATCTGTTATGCCGAGATGGAAGGGAATCGGATCACAGTCGTAAGCTCGACACAGATTCCACATATCGTCCGGAGAGTTGTCGGACAGGCGCTTGGCATTGAATGGGGAAGAGTACGAATTGTAAAGCCGTATCTGGGCGGAGGCTTCGGCAATAAACAGGACATCCTGTATGAGCCGCTCTGTGCCTGGCTGAGCATGCTTACGGGCGGACATCTGGTGAAGCTGGATGTGCCCAGAGAAGAGACGTTTGTGTGTACCCGTACACGTCACTCGATCCGCAATCATATTATTTCCTGGGTACGCCCGGACGGAACCTATGCCGCGAGGAAGCTGGAAGCTTTTTCTGACCAGGGAGCGTATGCATCCCATGGGCACAGTATCTGCGCGAAGGGAGCGGGCGCCTTTCCGCAGTTGTATCCCTGTAAGAACGTGGAGGTAGATGCCTATACGGTTTTCACCAACAAATCGGTGGCAGGCGCCATGAGAGGATATGGAATCCCGCAGGCGATGTGGGCGGTGGAAAGCCATACGGAGGATGTGGTGGCTGCCCTGGGGGACGATCCCCTTGCATTCCGCCGCCGCAACCTGATGCCAAAGGGGTATGTGGATGGCTTCTCTAAAAATGAGCTGTACGAGGATTCCTTTAATCAATGTCTGGATAAAGCAATGGCTGCCATTGATTACGAGCGGAAATACAAGGAATATCAGAACCAGACCGGTGATGTCCGCCGGGGAATCGGTATGGCGGTCTTCTGGTATAATACCGCGGTATGGCCGATTTCCCTTGAGTCCTCCTCCTGCCGTATGGTACTCAATCAGGACGGCTCCTTCCAGCTGCAGGTAGCGGAGACAGAGATCGGGCAGGGGGCGGATACGGCATTTGCGCAGATGGCGGCGGATGTGGTAGGCGTACCGCTTGAGAAGGTTCACGTGGTGTCCTGCCAGGATACAGACATTACACCTTTCGGAACCGGAGCCTATGCCTCCAGGCAGACCTATGTGGCAGGCTTTTCCATCCGTCAGACCGGCCTTCTTTTGAAGGAACGGATCCTGGATTACGCTCATGAGCTGACCAGAATGCCTGTATTCAATCTGGATATCAAAAATGGAAACATTGTCCGGATTACGGACGGCAGAGTATTGATGAGTCTTGGGGAGCTGGCGACACAGGCACTCTATTCTCTGAGCGACAGCCGCCATATCACAGCAGAGAGTACTTATCAGATAAAATCAAACGCCTATTCCTTTGGCTGTACCATCGCTGAGGTTGAGGTGGACATTCCAATGTGTAAGACAAAACTGCTGAATGTGGTGAACTGTCATGATGCAGGTAAACTGATCAATCCTGCACTGGCCGAGGCACAGGTACACGGCGGAATGAGCATGGGAATCGGATTTGGTCTGTCTGAAAAGCTGATCTATGATGAGAAGACGGGCCGCCCGCTGAATAATAATCTGCTGGATTATAAGCTTTCCACGTTCCTGGATCATCCCAGGCTGATGGCAGAATTTGTACAGAACCCGGAACCGACCAGTGCCTTTGGTACAAAATCTCTGGGAGAGCCGCCTGCCTGTTCGGTGGCCCCTGCGATCCGGAATGCAATTTACCATGCTACCGGGGTTGGTGTAAACAATGCGCCGGCAGATGCGCACAACCTGTTCCGGGCCTTTACGCAGGCCGGACTCATTCATGACGAAAGGTAGGTGCCGCTATGTATGATATTAAAGCGCTGTATGAGGCGGAAAGTGTAGAGGATGCCATTCGTCTGCTGCAGGAACATCCCCAGGCGCAGATCATTGCCGGAGGAAGCGATGTGCTGGTGCAGATCCGGGAAGGAAAGCGTGCCGGTGTGGAACTGGTGAGTATTTACGGGATCGATGCACTGCGGGGTGTGTGCTATGACGAGGAGGGAGCGATCCGGATCGGATCGCTGACCAGTTTTTCCCACATTGCGGCGGATCCGATCATCCGGGAGCAGATCCCGGTACTGGGAGAAGCGGTGAGCCTGGTGGGCGGTCCGCAGATCCGCAACATCGGAACCATCGGCGGAAATACCTGCAACGGGGTGACCAGTGCTGATTCCGCTTCTACGCTGTTCGCATGGGATGCGATCGTGGAGCTGACCGGACCGGAAGGGATCCGGCATCTTCCGATCCGGGAATTTTATATCAAAGCCGGTGTAGTGGATTTAAAGCCGGCGGAGGTACAGACAGCTATCCTGATTCCGAAATCATCCTATGAGGGCTATTTCGGCAATTATATCAAATATGCCATGCGTGAAGCGATGGATATCGCGAACCTGGGCTGTTCGGTGAATGTTGCACTGAGCGAGGACCGCAAAGTGATACGAGATGCCAGAATTGCGTATGGTGTTGCCGGTCCGGTTCCGATGCGTACACCGTCGGCGGAAGCACTGGCAAAGGGACAGGAGCTTTCGGAAGAGACAATCGGGAAAGTTGCCCGGGCTGTTCTGCAGGATATTCATCCACGTGACAGCTGGAGAGCAGCGAAAGCCTTCCGCGAGCACATTGCAGTGGAGATAGCAAAACGTGCGCTGAGGCAGTCGATCCTTCTGGGAGGAGGTGTGATCCGTGAGTAAGCAGTATAAGCTGATCCGGTGCAGAATCAACGGAAAAGAGCGGGAAGCCATGATTGATGTACGCGCTTCTCTGACAGATCTGCTTCGGAACGATTTTCGCCTTACCAGTGTGAAAAAGGGCTGTGAGGTGGGGGAATGCGGAGCATGCAACGTGCTGATCAACGGCGAATGCTTCAATTCCTGTATCTATCTGGCCATCTGGGCGGACGGGAAAGACATCCTGACGCTGGAGGGACTGGAGGGGCCTGATGGAGAGCTCTCCGATATTCAGCAGGCGTTTATCGATGAGGCAGCAGTGCAATGCGGTTTCTGTACGCCCGGAGCGATCATGAGCGCTGTAGAGATTCTGAATGAAGGACGCGAGCTGTCCGATGAAGAGATCCGGATCCGCATGTCGGGTCACCTGTGCCGCTGTACTGGATATGAAAACATATTCCGCGCGGTGAAAAAGACGATGCTGGCGCGTCTGGCCGCTGCAGAAAAAAATAAATGAAAAAGCGGGGCTTATGCCCCGCTTTTCAATAATTATGACTGCTGCTGTGAGGACTTGATCTCGTCTAGGTAGCTGTACAGCGTATACTTGGAGATGCTCAGGAATTCGCAGACCTTCGGACCGGATTTGGTGATCAGGAAAGCGCCGGCATCGTTCAGGCTGCGGATAAACTGGATCTTATCCTCTCTGGTCATCATCGCCACCGGCTTGCCGATGCTGCGCGCACTCTGCTCAATTAGCTCATCCAGAAGATCCGCGACATTCATGGAGATCGGTTCGGGCTGGCTTTCCTCCGGGCCGGTGCTGATAAATGAGTTGATCTGCTGCGCAGCAGCACTCATCAGAGAGATGTCGTAGTTGATTGCGAAAATACCGATTGGCTTGCCATCCTCATTACGGATATAGATGGTGCTGGATTTCATAATCTTGCCGTCCCTTGTGCGGGTAAGATAGGAAAGCCGGTCGCCTTCGAGATGCTCGCTGTCATGGAGTGCCTGGAGGACAATGTGGGACGGGCCGTCACCGACCTTGCGGCCGGAAATGTGACCGTTCTCAATTGCAACGATCGAATGGTCCAGGTCGCTGCTTTCCAGATCATGTACAACGACTTCGCAATTGGTACCAAACTGCATTGCGATCCCATGGGCAAGTCTTTGATAAAAGTCGATTTCTGATTTTTTCATATCCTTCTTAAAATGGGAAAATACTGGAAAAATACCGGATAAAAAGTTTTTTACAGTATAGCAGTTTCCGGCTTTGAATTCAACAAACTTCACCTTGGCAGAAAGCATGAAAAGCAACCTGAAAATATGTCAGATATGCTAATTTAATTTTATGAGACGATTTGTTATACTGAATACAAATGCAGAAATTGGGGAAGAGGAGGTGCGCATATGTATTTAATCGGTAACGGACAGGTGATCACAAGAGATCCGAAAAATCCTTATCTGAGGGACGGCGCCGTCGTCACGGAGGGTTCGAAGATCCTGGCGGTCGGGGAATGGGATACGCTTAAGAGGGCATATCCGGATGCGCAGTTTATTGATGCGAAGGGCGGAGTGATCATGCCCGGACTGATCAATGCGCATACGCATATCTATTCCGGTCTGGCCAGAGGCCTCTCGATCGTCGGCAATAATCCGACCAATTTCTTTGAGGTGCTGGACGGAACCTGGTGGGCGATCGACCGTCATCTTACCCTGGACGGCACCCGGGCCTGTGCGTATGCAACCATTCTGGACTGCATTCGGAACGGGGTGACAACGATCTTCGATCACCATGCAAGTTTTTGCGAGATCCCTGGCTCTCTTTTTGCGATCAGGGATGTGGCAAAAGAAACGGGGATGCGTTCCTGTTTATGTTATGAGGTTTCAGAGCGTGACGGTGAGGAAAAGACGGAACAGGGAATCCGGGAAAATGCGGAATTTGCGAAATGGGCCCTGGAAGAAGATGATCCGATGATCAAGGCGATGTTCGGCGGGCATGCGCTCTTCACGATCTCTGACCGGACTTTTGAGAAGATGGTGGAAGCCAATAACGGGATGACCGGGTTCCATATCCACGTTGCGGAGGGAATGAATGATGTGTACGACAGCCTGCGTAATTACGGCTGCCGACCGGTCAACCGTCTTCTCTACAACGGGATCCTGGGCGAAAAAACGCTGCTGGGGCACTGCATCCATGTGAGCCCTTCCGAAATGGATATCATCAAAGAGACCGGGACTATGGTCGTCAACAATCCGGAGTCCAACATGGGCAACGCAGTGGGGTGCGCTCCGGTACTGCAGATGATGAAGAAAGGGATCACCGTCGGGATGGGTACGGATGCCTATACCCATGATATGCTCGAAAGCATGAAGGTGTTCCTGATCATCCAGCGGCATAATGCAGCGCTTCCGAATGTGGCATGGGGCGAGGATGTCACCATGCAGTTTACGAACAACCGTATGATCGCGGAGAAATATTTCAAGGTGCCGCTCGGGATCCTGAAGGAAGGAGCGGCAGCGGATGTGATCGTGATGGATTATAAGCCGTTTACGCCTTTCTCGGATGAAAATATCGACGGACATATGCTGTTCGGCATGAACGGAAGGAATTGCCGGACGACGATGATCAACGGACGCCTTCTCTACAGGGATCGGGAATTTGTGGACCTGGACGAGGAGAAGATCAATGCATGGACCCTGGAGCAGAGTAAAAAGCTCTGGGGAGAACTCAATCACAGGGAATATTGATGTGACGGGAGGAGGAATATCATGAGTGATATCATGCGCCCGATGTCCTTTGGACATCTGATGAACTGGATCCTGGAAGAATATCAGAAGAGCGGCAGTATCTTTGGCGTATCAAAGCTTGCGAAGCATACAAACGGGCAGGCGCTGCCGATCTTCCGGGAAAAGATCGAGGCTCCTTTCGGACCCGCAGCAGGCCCGAATACACAGCTGGCACAGAACATCATCGCAGCCTATGCCGCCGGATCGCGCTTTTTCGAGCTGAAGACAGTGCAGATCATGGACGGCGCAGAACTGGCGGCATGTGTGAACAAGCCTTGCATCACTGCAGAGGATGAGTGTTACAACTGTGAGTGGTCGACCGAGCTCTATGTGCCCCAGGCTTATGCGGAATATGTGAAGGCCTGGGTCGCCTGCAAGCTGCTGGCCAGAGAGTACGGCCTGGGAGATCCGGATGCCTTTGTATTCAATATGTCTGTGGGCTATGACCTGGCCGGGATCAAGTCCGAAAAAATCAATACATTTCTTGACGATATGATCGAAGCGAAGGATACAGCCATTTTCCGGGAATGTATTGACTGGGCGCTGGAGAACGTCGACCGGTTCGGGAAGGTGGACCGCGCCTATATCCTTGGCATCAGTTCCCATATTTCCGGGTCTGTCACGGAATCCACGCTGCACGGATGTCCGCCGGATGAGATCGAGCGGATCGCCACTTATCTGATGACGGAGAAAAACCTCAACACTTATATCAAATGTAATCCGACACTGCTTGGATACGACTACGCCAGAGCAAGACTGGATTCGCTGGGGTTCGATTATGTCGCCTTTGATGATCATCACTTCCTGGAGGATCTGCAGTGGGCGGATGCTGTGCCGATGCTGAAGCGACTGATCACACTTGCGGGGGAGAAGGGACTGGAATTTGGCGTAAAGCTGACCAATACGTTCCCCGTGGATGTGACCAGAGGAGAGCTTCCCAGTGAAGAGATGTATATGGCCGGCCGGTCACTCTTCCCGCTGACGATTCATCTGGCAGCGAAGATCAGTGAGACCTTTGACGGAAAGCTTCGAATCTCCTACTCGGGCGGCGCGACGAACAGTAATGTAAAAGCGCTGTTTGACGCAGGAATCTGGCCGATCACCATGGCGACTAATATTCTCAAGCCAGGCGGCTATCAGAGAATGAGCCAGATCGCGGACACATTGATGAACTGCGACAGCACCCCATTTGCAGGGGTGGATACCGATGCGGTGAAGGCTCTGGACGAGGGAGCAGCGCAGACCGGCCTCTACACCAAGCCTGTCAAGCCGCTTCCGAAGCGTCACATGGAGAAAGAGCTGCCGCTCTTTGACTGTTTTGCGGCTCCGTGCAGGGACGGCTGTCCGATCGGACAGGACATCCCGGCGTATCTGCAGGCGATGCTGGAAGGAAATTCCGAAAAGGCACTGCGGATCATCCTGGAGCGAAATCCGCTGCCCTTTATCACTGGGACGATCTGCCCGCATCACTGCGGGGATAAGTGCATGCGCAATTATTATGAGGAAACGCTGCATATCCGTGAGACAAAGCTTGCAGCAGCGAAAGCAGCCTTCGGGAAAGTAATCGGCAGCTTGAGTCCCGCACCGTCGGGCTCGGACCGAAAGGTGGCTGTGATCGGAGCCGGTCCGGCAGGTCTGTCCGCTGCGATGTTCCTTTCCAGAGCCGGTATTTCCGTGACCGTTTTTGAACGGAAGGAAAAGCCGGGTGGAGTCGTGGCGCATGTGATCCCTGAATTCCGGATCGCGAATTCGGATATCGAGCGGGATATCGCGATCTGCAAAGCTTTTGGGGCGCAGATCGAGTGCGGCAGAGAGATCCGTTCGATCGATACGCTTAAAAAAGAGGGCTATACGGATGTGATCGTAGCAGTCGGCGCATGGAAGAGCGGAAGGAACCCGCTCACATCGGGAGAATGCCTGGACGCGCTGGAATTTTTGGAGGCGGTCAAAAAGGATCCCACAGGGAACCATGCAGGCAAAAATGTGGTTGTCCTGGGCGGAGGAAATACCGCAATGGATGTCACCAGGGCGGCCAGACGGCTCCCGGGCGTGGAACATGTCCGTCTGGTCTACCGCCGCACAAAACGCTATATGCCGGCAGATGAAGAAGAACTGCAGATGGCGGTGGATGACGGCGTGGAATTCATGGAGCTGCTCGCTCCGGATACGGTGTCAGACGGTGTGCTCACCTGCAGTGTGATGGAGCTTGGCGCACCGGATGCTTCCGGAAGACGTTCTCCGGTCGCTACCGGGAAGACCGTGCAGATTCCGGCGGATACGGTGATTGCTGCGGTAGGTGAGCGAATTGATTCGTCACTCTACGAGGGAGCAGGATGTCCGCTTGACGCAAAAGGACGTCCGGTCGTAAACGCGGACATGTTTACTGGCGTGGAGGGAATCTATGCGATCGGTGATGCGCGCAGAGGCCCTGCTACCGTGGTGGAAGGTATTGCGGATGCAGCAAAAGCAGCTGCAGCGATCGGCGGGATATCCTTTGAGGCATTTGTGGATGAGAATGCCGCCACACCGGAAGGCTCCTATCTGTTCAAGAAGGGCATGGTATCCGGGGATCCGTCCGTGATGCCCGACTGGAGATGCCTTGGCTGTTCTTCAGTGTGTGAAGTGTGCGCGGATGTATGTCCAAACCGGGCGAATGTGGTGATCCATGTTCCCGGGAAGTGCCAGGCACAGATCCTGCATGTGGACGGTATGTGCAATGAATGTGGCAACTGTGCGGTGTTCTGTCCGTACAGCGGCAGGCCATACAAGGATAAATTTACACTGTTCTGGTCGGAGGAGGATTTCGCCGACAGTACAAATGAGGGGTTCCTCGTCATTGGGAAAGACTGTATCAGGCTGCGTCTGGACGGGGCGGAAAAGACACTTGGAATCGGGGAACTCGATCAGGTTTCAAGGGATGCGGCAGAGTTGATTAGAACGGTCATAAAAGAGTATGCATATCTGCTGCCTCAGGGATACTGACAGGAGCAGGGTGAATGAATGTCCTGAGATCCGGAAAAGATTACTGGCAGCCTCTGTCTTTTGCAAGGCAGGGGCTGCCGGAAATGTGAAAGAGGGACAATATGAATCGGAAGAGGAAGGTGGCAGTGATCCGATGCAGCGGTATCTCCCTGCGTGAGCGCATGGAAGGTGATGGCGCCGGTGACTGTGCGTTATGGAAAGCTTCTTATCTGCCCGGTGCACCGGGCTGCGCATATGGTTGTCTCGGAGGAGGCAGCTGTGTGGAGGTTTGTCCGCGTCACGCGATCTCACTGCGGGAAAACGGAAGCGCGCAGGTGGACCGGGATATGTGTATCGGCTGTGGGAAATGTGTAAAGATCTGCCCGCAGCAGCTGATCGAACTGGTTCCCACAGAGAATACGATCCAGCCTTTCTGCGTAAGTGAGGCAGACGGGAAAGAAACGAGGACGTCTTGTCCGGCTGGCTGTATCGGCTGCGGGATCTGTGAGAAGAGCTGCCCTTCGGGAGCGGTCTGCGTGACGGATCATCATGCCCGGATCGATCAGGAGCGCTGCATCGCCTGCGGAATGTGTGCAGAGCGATGTCCGCGCGGCGTGATCCATGATGCAAATGGCATCATTTCCATTCGGTGAGGAAGGAGGGGGAGAATATGGCAGAAAGCTATCAGTTTACGGTAAACGGAAAGCTTTGTTCCACGGATAAAAACAAGCCGCTCCTTCGTTATCTGCGGGATGATCTGCATCTGCATTCGGTCAAGGATGGCTGCAGCGAGGGGGCCTGCGGGACCTGCACGATCGTGGTCGACGGTGTGGCGGTCAAATCCTGTGTGCTGACCACGAAAAAGGCTGTCGGCAGGACGATTCTGACAGTGGAGGGCCTGACGGAGTTCGAAAAAGAGGCATTTGTCTATGCCTTTGGCACCAGTGGATCAGTCCAGTGTGGGTTCTGTATTCCGGGAATGGTGATGGCGGGAAAGGCTCTGCTGGATAAGAACCCGGATCCCACGGAGGAGGAGATCAAAACAGCATTGCGGGGAAATATCTGCCGCTGTACAGGGTATCGCAAGATCATTGACGGCATCCGACTGACGGCTTCGATTCTGCGCGGCGAGACAAAGATCGATCCGGAGGCGGAAAAGGGAGACGATTATGGCGTCGGACGCAGAGCGTTTCGAGTCGACGTCCGGAAAAAGGTCCTGGGATATGGGAAGTATCCGGATGATATCGAGATGGAAGGAATGGTCCATCTGTCGGCGGTCCGTTCCCAGTATGCCAGGGCTCGTGTTCTGTCCATCGATGCATCCAGGGCACTTGCACTGCCCGGTGTGGTAGGGATCCTGACGGCAGAGGATGTTCCCAATAATAAAGTAGGGCACATCATTCAGGATTGGGATGTCATGATCCCGGTGGGGAGTGTGACCCGTTTCGTTGGGGATGCGATCTGTCTGGTGACTGCCGAGACGGAAGAGATTCTGGAGAAGGCGAAAAAACTGGTCCGCATCGAATATGAGGTGCTTGAACCGGTCGTTACCATCGCCCAGGCAATGGCGCCGGATGCGCCGAAGATCCACAGCGGCGGCAACCTTTGCAAAAGCAAGCATGTTTCCCGCGGGGACGCCGCATCAGCGCTTGCTGCATCGGCATATACCGTCACAAAGTCCTTCAGTACGCCCTTTACGGAGCATGCCTTCCTCGAGCCGGAGTGCGCGGTAGCGTTTCCTTATAAAAATGGAGTCAAGATTCTCAGCACGGACCAGGGCGCCTATGATACCCGGAAGGAAACCGCGATCATGTTCGGATGGGAACCGGAGCGGATCGTGGTGGAGAACCAGCTGATCGGAGGAGGCTTTGGCGGCAAAGAGGATGTGACCGTCCAGCATATCAGTGCACTGGCGGCGTGGATCTACAAGCGGCCGGTCAAGGCACGCTTCAGCCGACAGGAGTCGATCCGCTTTCATCCGAAACGTCACGCAATGGAGGGAACCTTCACGCTGGGATGTGATGAAAACGGAATGTTCACGGGGCTGGACTGCGACATCTATTTTGATACCGGAGCCTATGCCTCCCTTTGCGGTCCGGTCCTGGAACGGGCCTGTACCCACGCGGTCGGCCCCTATTGCTATCAGAATACGGACATTCGCGGGTACGGGTATTATACGAATAATCCGCCGGCCGGGGCATTCCGGGGCTTTGGCGTATGTCAGAGCGAATTCGCGCTGGAAAGCATGATCAATCTGCTGGCGGAAAAGGTCGGCATCTCTCCCTGGGAGATTCGTTACCGCAATGCCATCGAGCCGGGCAAGGTGCTTCCGAACGGGCAGATCGCGGACTGCTCGACGGCACTGAAGGAAACGCTGCTGGCAGTGAAGGATGTATATGAAGCCAACCGTTCCCATGCGGGAATTGCCTGCGCCATGAAAAATGCCGGCGTAGGCGTGGGAAATCCGGATAAGGGAAGGGCGAAGCTTGTGATCGAGGAAGGGGTATGCGTGATCTACTGTGCTGCCTCGGATATCGGTCAGGGATGTCTGACGGTCTTCTGCCAGGATGTCGCTCAGGCCACAGGACTTCCGCTCTCGAAGATTCGAAATGGCAGTGCGAGTACGGAAGTGGCTCCGGATTCGGGTACGACCTCCGGTTCACGCCAGACGCTGCTGTCGGGAGAAGCGGTACGGAAGGCAGCATTGCAGCTGAACGAAGCGCTGCAAATGGCGGGCGGCGATCTGGACGCTTTGAACGGCAGGGAATTCTTCTATGAATATTATGAGCCGACGGACGAGCTTGGCGCGAATGTGCCAAATCCCAAAAGTCATATTGCCTACGGCTATGCGACCCATGTGGTCATCCTGGATGAGGAGGGAAGAGTAAAGGAAGTCTATGCGGCGCATGATTCCGGCAAGGTGGTAAATCCGATCTCCATTCAGGGTCAGATCGAGGGCGGCGTACTGATGGGGATGGGGTATGCCCTGACGGAGGACTTCCCCTTAAAGGACGGCGTACCGCAGGCAAAATACGGGACGCTGGGTCTTCTGCGCGCACCGCAGATTCCGGATATTCATGCGATCTATGTGGAGAAGGAGGAGCTCCTTCCGGTTGCCTATGGGGCAAAGGGAATCGGAGAAATCACCACGATTCCCACCGCGCCAGCCGTGCAGGGAGCGTACTATGCAAAGGATGGGATCTTCCGCACGAAGCTTCCCCTGGAGCATACCTATTACAGACCATAGACGGTCTGCTAAATGGGATCCGCGTTCAATCAGAATTCCAGAAAAGATCCTGTAGATTTTCCTGCAGGATTCAGAAAAAAAGTTTGCATCTGCTATTGACATGGGTAGCAGAAGTGATATGATAAAACCATACCAAACAAAAAGTTAGCTTAATAACAAATTATTAGTTTCCGGTTCTTCCTCTTATGGAAAGGAGATCCTCGGTATGGAAAAGATCAAATGGGTGATCAATCGGATGCCCGGGACAGACGACAAAAACCTCGGCATCATGTCCCTTCGAAATGTCCGGCAGGCCAGAGAATTTCATAAAAGCTTTCCGCAGTATACTGTAACGCCGCTTGCCAGGCTGGACGGGATGGCAAAGCGGCTTGGCGTGGCGGGGATCTTTGTGAAGGATGAGAGCTTCCGTTTTGGGCTGAATGCGTTCAAGGTGCTGGGTGGTTCCTTTGCGATGGCCCGGTACATTGCAGGTGAAATGCATAAGGACATCAAAGAGATGACCTATGACTATCTCACGAGCGAGCATTTCCGCGAGGAGTTTGGTCAGGCAACGTTCTTTACCGCTACCGACGGCAATCACGGCAGAGGAGTTGCCTGGGCGGCCGGCCGGCTTGGCCAGAAAGCGGTCGTACATATGCCGAAAGGCAGTTCCAGGCAGCGGTATGACAATATCGCGAAGGAAGGCGCCAGCGTGACGATCGAGGATGTCAACTATGATGAATGTGTGAGAATGGCAGCAGCTGAGGCAAGTCATACTGTGCATGGCGTGATCGTACAGGATACGGCGTGGGACGGATATGAAGAGATCCCGTCCTGGATCATGCAGGGATACGGAACAATGGCGAGCGAAGCCTCCGAGCAGCTGCGGGAAAACGAAGCGAACCGCCCCAGCCATATCTTTGTCCAGGCGGGCGTAGGATCCCTGGCTGGTGCGATCGTAGGGTATTTCACAAATCTATATCCGGAGAATCCTCCGAAGTTTATTGTAATGGAGGCCGGAGCGGCCGACTGCCTCTATCAGGGTGCACTGGCAGGGGATGGCAATCCGAGGACGGTCGAGGGGGATCTGTCAACGATCATGGCGGGGCTGGCCTGCGGCGAACCCAATACGATCAGCTGGGACATTCTGCGCAATCACGTGGATGCATTCCTTTCCTGTCCGGACTGGGTATGCGCAAAGGGAATGCGGATGCTGGCCGTGCCGCTGAAGGGGGATCCGAAGGTGATCTCCGGTGAATCCGGCGCAGTCGGGATGGGCGTTCTTGCCAGTATCATGTGTGATGATTATTACAGGGAGCTTCGTGAAGCACTTGGACTGGACCGCTTCAGCAAGGTCCTGATGTTTTCAACCGAAGGAAATACGGATTCCGAAAAATTCCGCTCGATCGTGTGGGACGGAGAATATCCTTCCGTCGAAACCGGATCATGATCCGGACAGTAATCGTTTTGGTCAGAACAGGGCAGCCTGTTATTGGTGCAGTACAGTGGCGTTTCAAAAAGGAGAAGGAGACAGAAGAAAGATGGCACTGGATTTCGAAAAGATCAAGCAAGCAGCAGAAAACTACCGCCCGGATATGGTACGGTTCCTTCGTGAGATGATCTCTCACCCCAGCGAGAGCTGCGAGGAAAAGGAGGTCGTCTCCTGCATTAAAGCCGAGATGGAAAAGCTCGGGTTTGACAAGGTTGAGGTCGATGGTCTTGGAAACGTGATCGGCTGGATCGGAGACGGAGACAAGATCATGGCGATCGATTCCCACATTGACACCGTCGGAATCGGAAACATCGATAACTGGGAGCATGATCCCTACCAGGGTTATGAGACGGACGAGATCATCTACGGCCGCGGCGGCTCTGACCAGGAGGGCGGCATGGCCAGTGCAGTGTACAGCGCAAAGATCATGAAGGATCTGAACCTGATCCCCGAAGGCTATAAAGTCATGATCGTCGGAAGTGTTCAGGAAGAGGACTGTGACGGCATGTGCTGGCAGTATATTTATAATAAGGATAAGATCGTTCCGGAATTCGTCATCTCCACGGAGCCGACGGACGGCGGAATCTATCGCGGGCATCGCGGCCGTATGGAGATCCGGGTGGACGTAAAGGGGATCTCCTGTCACGGCAGCGCTCCGGAGCGCGGGGACAATGCCATTTATAAGATGGCAGATATCATTGCAGACGTGCGCTCCCTGAATGAAAACGGATGCAGTGACTCGGATGAGATCAAGGGCCTTGTGAAGATGCTTGAGCCGGAGTTCAATCCTGAGCATTACGAGGATGCCAGGTTCCTCGGGCGCGGCACCTGTACGGTTTCGCAGATCTTTTTCACATCTCCCAGCCGCTGCGCTGTTGCGGACAGCTGTGCGATCTCCATCGACCGCCGCATGACCGCAGGGGAAACCTGGGATTCCTGCCTCGAGGAGATCCGCCAGCTTCCGAGCTGCAAAAAATACGGAGACGACGTGAAGGTGTCCATGTACATGTATGACAGACCGTCCTGGACCGGCGAGGTGTACGAGACAGAATGTTATTTCCCGACCTGGATCAACAAGGAAAGTGCTGCACATGTACAGGCGCTCTTTGATGCGCATAAGGCGCTGTACGGAGACAAACGGCAGTCCTCCCCGTCCAGTGCAGACAAGAGAAATCGTCCGCTGATCGATAAGTGGACCTTCTCGACCAACGGTGTCGCGATCCAGGGCCGGTATGGGATCCCCTGCGTGGGCTTTGGCCCCGGAGCGGAGAGCCAGGCGCATGCGCCGAATGAGGTGACCTATAAGGATGACCTTGTCCGCTGCGCTGCTGTGTATGTGGCGGCACTGAACCTGTACAACGGAGAAAACAAGGACGATGATGTAACGCAGTTTCGGGCAGGAAAGACCGATAATGACATTCAGTAAGAAAGGAATGAACAGGATGGACAAGAAATTACAGGGTTACATTGACAAGCTGAACAGCCTGAACTTCAAGGAGATGTATGAAGGCGATTTTTTCCTGACCTGGGAAAAGACCGATGATGAGATCGAAGCGGTCTTTACAGTGGCGGATGCGCTGCGGTACATGCGTGAAAATAACATCTCCACAAAGGTGTTCGAATCCGGTCTGGGGATCTCCCTGTTCCGTGACAATTCCACCCGTACGCGTTTTTCCTTTGCTTCGGCCTGCAATCTGCTGGGACTGGAGGTTCAGGACCTGGATGAAGGAAAGAGCCAGATCGCTCATGGTGAAACGGTACGTGAGACCGCGAACATGATTTCTTTCATGGCGGATGTGATCGGAATTCGTGATGATATGTACATCGGCAAAGGCAATAAGTATATGCATGATGTGGTCGATGCGGTCACGCAGGGGCATGAAGCGGGCGTGCTGGAGCAGAAACCGACGCTGGTCAATCTGCAGTGCGATATCGATCATCCCACCCAGTGTATGGCAGATATGCTTCATATTATCCATACCTTCGGTGGTGCAGAGAATCTGAAAGGGAAAAAGATCGCCATGACATGGGCTTATTCTCCCAGCTACGGCAAGCCGCTTTCGGTTCCGCAGGGCGTGATCGGCCTGATGACCCGCTTCGGAATGGAAGTGGTGCTGGCACATCCGGAGGGCTATGAGATCATGCCGGAGGTGGAAGAGGTCGCGAAGAAGAATGCGGAAAAATCAGGCGGAAGCTTCCGCAAAACCAATTCCATGGAGGATGCTTTCAAGGATGCCGATATCGTGTATCCCAAGAGCTGGGCTCCCTTCGCAGCCATGGAAAGAAGAACCGACCTGTATGGCCGGGGAGATTGGGATGGCATCAATGCGCTGGAGAAGGAGCTTCTGGCACAGAATGCACAGCATAAGGACTGGTGCTGCACCGAAGAGCTGATGACTTCCACAAAAGATGGAAAAGCGCTGTACCTGCACTGCCTGCCGGCGGATATCAACGGTGTAAGCTGCGAGGACGGTGAGGTCGAGGCAAGCGTATTTGACCGCTACCGTGATCCGCTGTACAAGCAGGCAAGCTATAAGCCTTACATCATTGCGGCTATGATCCTTCTGGCGAAGCAGGCAGATCCCGCCGCAACACTGGAGGCACTGGCTCAGAAAAACACGCCGAGACATATGAAGTAAAAAATTTCAAAAGTTAAAGGTAAAGAGAGGCATGTGGCGTCATGGGAAAAAGAATCGTTCTGGCTTTGGGGGGAAATGCACTGGGCAATAATCTGCCGGAGCAGATGAAGGCCGTAAAGAAAACAGCAGCTGCGATCGTGGATCTGATCGAAGAAGGCGATGAGCTGGTCATCGTTCATGGCAATGGCCCTCAGGTGGGGATGATCCAGAATGCCATGATGCAGCTGGTGAGGTCCGATCCGGAAAAGTACATCACATGCCCGTTATCCGTATGCGTGGCCATGAGCCAGGGATATATCGGCTATGATCTTCAGAATGCGCTGCGGGAGGAAATGCTGGACCGCGGGATCGATCAGGGCGTCGCTACGGTGCTGACCCAGGTGGAGGTGGATCCGGAAGATCCTGCGTTTGCACATCCGACGAAGCCCATTGGCTCTTTTATGACAAAGGAAGAAGCCATGCAGCTTGTGAAGGATCGAGACTATGAGGTGATGGAGGATGCCGGCCGGGGCTGGCGCAGAGTCGTTGCAAGTCCCGATCCGGTTTCCATCGTGGAGATCGATACGATCCGCTCTCTGGTAGAGACAAATCATACCGTGGTGGCCTGCGGTGGAGGCGGGATTCCCGTTTTTCGTACCAAGGGACATCATCTGAAAGGGGCAGCGGCCGTGATCGATAAGGATTTTGCCGCGGAACGGCTGGCAGAGCAGCTGAATGCGGATTGCCTGATCATCCTTACTGCGGTGGAAAAGGTGGCTGTAAACTTCAATAAGCCGGATGAGAAGTGGCTGGACGAGCTTACTCCGGAGCAGGCACAGGTTTACATTGCTCAGGGGCAGTTTGCGCCCGGTTCCATGCTTCCCAAGGTGCAGGCTGCTGTGCGGTTCGTGCAGAGTGCTCCCGGAAGGGAAGCCCTGATTACGCTTCTTGAGAAAGCGAGAGACGGGATCGAAGGAAAAACCGGGACAAGGTTTATACGATGAAAGATACCGGCAGTCAGACTGGCTGCCGGTCTTTGTGTATAGATGTGCTTTGCCGGCTTTAGGGGATATGGTATGATATAAACAGGAACGCTTAAGCAGGAGTGCTGACGGCACAGAGAAAGAATGCGGCAGAAAAAGGAAAAGTCAGCAGGAAATGTTTCGGGGAATGAGAGGGTGACGAACTTATGAGAACGATGATCAGCGGTGGAACGATCGTGACGGAATCAGGAATGTACAGGGGAGATCTTCTGCTGGAAAACGGGAAAATACTTCAGGTATCTACGCATGCGGAGCGGAAAGATGCCTGCATGGCCGATACACAGGTGATTGATGCCACAGGCAGATATATTCTGCCCGGAGCAGTGGATATACATACACATATGGATCTGGATGTAGGGATCGCCCGTGTGATCGATGATTTTTATGACGGTACAGTGGCAGCAGCCTGCGGTGGAACAACAACAATCGTAGATCATATGGCCTTTGGCCCGAAGGGGTGCAGCCCATGGCATCAGGTGCAGGAATATCACCGCCTGGCAGACGGGAAGGCAGTGGTGGATTATGGTTTCCATGGAGTGCTGCAGCACGTGAACGGGCAGGTGCTCGAGGATATGGCACAGATTGCACGGGAGGAAGGCATCACCAGCTTTAAGGTTTATATGACTTACGATGACAGGCTGGATGATCTGGATCTGATGAAGGTCCTTTGCCGTGCAAAGCAGGAGGGAATACTGATCGCATCGCACTGTGAAAACCATGGAATCGTAACCTGTTTCAGAGAGCGTTTTGCACAGGAAGGGAAGCTTCAGGCCAGATGGCATCCCGTCAGCCGTCCTTCTCAGGCTGAAGCTGAGGCGGTGAGCCGTCTGCTGTATCTGGCGAAGGCAGCCGACGAAGCGCCTGTGTATATCGTTCATCTGTCCAGCGGGATGGGACTGGAGGAAGTGCGGAAGGCGAAGAGAGCCGGTCAGAAGCACTTCGGGGCGGAAACCTGTCCGCAGTATTTGCTGCTGGATGACGCAATGTACGCGGATCCGCAGGAAGGCCTGAAGGCTATCATGGCGCCGCCTCTGCGAAAACAGGCAGACCGTGATGCATTGTGGGATGCACTGGCGGGAAATGAACTGGATACTGTGGCGACCGATCACTGCCCATTTACATTTGCAAAGCAGAAACAGCTAGGAGCGCTGGACTTCATGAAATGCCCGAGCGGTGCACCGGGTGTGGAGGAGCGATTGATTCTGCTGTACAGTGAAGGTGTTTGCCGGGGAAGGATCACCTTGCCGCAGCTGGTGAAATATGCATGTGCGAATCCCGCCCGGGTGGCCGGACTTTACCCGCGTAAGGGCAGCCTTGAACCGGGTGCCGATGCAGACGTGGTGATTCTGAACCCGGAAACGGAGTGGACACTGACATCACAGCAAATGCACGGGGCCTCGGACTATACCTGCTATGAGGGGTTCAGGCTGAAGGGGGCCATTGAACGGGTGCTTTTGCGTGGAAAAATGATTGTGACGGACGGAACGTTCATCGGCAGCCGTGGAGACGGGCAGTACCTTCATCGCGGAACCAGCTCCATTGTATAATTCGGATCAAGCAATGCAACCAACAAAACGGGAAATGGAAAATCAATTTATCCGTGGATTCTGTTTTCTCCTGCGTATAATAATTATGTAAAACACAATCACAAACTTGCCAATGGAAAACAAGTTCCGGGCAAAAGAAGACAAACCCGGAAAATCAAAAAGACAATATAGGATAAAAAACACCCTTTGGCGGAAATAAAGATATGATAAAGGAGAAAACAAAATGTGTAAAAACTGATTGCAGCAATGGAAGCAGCCGCAATGGCTACCGGGTTTTCCGGAAAGTTTTATACGATCGATGGACTGAACATGCAGCTTCTGATCCCTGATGGACTTGAACAGAGACAGCCTACCGAGGAAGAGAAGGGCAAGGGCGATATCCTGATCTTTGAAAATGCCGATCAGAGTGAGAAGGTTGAATTTGTACTCGGACCGGTTGCTGACTGTAAGGATCTTGCACAGGTGAAAGCCTTTATCGAGCAGAACTATCCGGGGATCACGGTAAACCCGATGAAGATCAATGGATACAATACCCTGGTGTTCGGAAATGAACAGACCGATTCGATGGCTGTTCTGATCGGTGCCGGTGAGGATGGCTTTCTGCGGATCATCTGCCGTCCGGTGACAGCACCTGAGATGAATGAGCGGTATGCGATCGTTTCCGAGTCGATCCAGCCGATCCAGTAATAAACATCCGTACCTTTAAACATCCATAAACTGAAAACAGATTGAAAATGCCCGCTTCCGAAGGTGTCACACCGGCCATCCGGCTGGAAAGACACATCTGGAAGCGGGCTTTTTACCGCGATCCGCGAAAGGCATCCTTATTACATATTATTCTCTTCAAAGTACACGGAAAGCTGCATTTCACTCTTCCGCCTTCCAGCTCAGAATACGGCGACGCATAGTCTCCACATCCAGGACGCCATAGGCAAAGCCTTTGCGTACAAGGTCCTCCGGAATATATTCATCATATTTTTCAAAAACAGGTACTTCCTTCGGATAGACCAGTTCCATAACATCGAAAGGAACGGATGCTTCTTCCCGGACGATCTCATAGAACTGTGTCTCACGGACCTGCATTGTGAACTGCATATAATACGGGCGGGAGGACTGCAACCCCTTCAGTCCAAGCCGTTTTCCGCAGCGCTGTTTGAGAAAACGTTCCATGGCGAGAAATGCATAGCTCCCGATCCAGGGAAACAGTGCCCACATCTTTCCACCGAGGTTTACCAGCGGGCGGCTGGTCATGTGCGATTTACGGAAGGTTTCTCTCGCATCGGCAAGCCTGCATACTGCATGCGGCATCAGATAGGGATATTGCCTGTCTTCCTGAAGGACACGATACATCCGCTCAAGGATACGTGTGTGAATGTCTCCTGCGACATCTCCGAAATATGCGGGGATGTTTCCATTGACCAGTGAACAGAATACTTCACGCCGCTTATGATCCACATCCTCAACGACCCATACGCGTCCGGCAATTGCTATTTTATCTCCGACAGGAGGCGGCTTTACAATGGTCCCAAGCTGTTCTGAGCCCGACCGGACCGTATACTCAATATTCTCCTGGAATACCGCATAGAACTTGTAATTGTTTACCACGCGTTCCCCGGTAAGACCCAGGATCAGTCCTCCGTTTTCCGTGCGGTTGACGTGATCGATCTCGAGAAGATGCCGCAGCAGCAGACGATAATCCTCCTGCGTGATGCGATGAAAACAGCTCAGGGTAAGCACCCGGGAAGCGAGCTCACCGGGAGTCATTTCACCGTGTGAGGCAAGTGTGCTCATCGTCTGATGATAGAGAAGACTGTAGGGCAGTCGATCCAGGCGGGGGGGTTCCACAAACCGCTCCTCGATGTAAAGCTGCACGAGCGAGATCCCCTGAATCAGATACCATGGGATGCTGTCGGGAAGCATGGCACGGGCCTCCTGGTGATCCTCCCGCATGATGAACCACATTTCAGACGGGTCGCCTCTGCGGCCGGTGCGTCCCATGCGCTGCAGAAAGCCCGAAACGGTGAATGGAGCGTCGATCTGAAAGGCGCGCTCAAGCCGCCCGATATCAATGCCGAGCTCCAGTGTAGCTGTTGCACATACGCTCATCAGGGAATCATCATCTTTCATTTCGTCCTCAGCGCTTTCCCGGTAGGAGGCTGAAAGGTTCCCGTGATGAATGAGGAAACGGTCCGGCTCATGATTTGCCTCACAGTACTGGCGGAGGTTCTGGCATACCGCTTCACATTCTTCCCTTGAATTGGTAAAGATGAGACACTTTTTCCCTTTTGTATGCTCAAAGATATAGCCGATCCCGGGATCCGCCGCTTTGGGAGCAGTGTCAGTGGGCATTTCCGGCGGCGGCGTTTCTACAGAAAGGACTTTTCCTTCATCCGCCTGCGGCGGAGTGTTATAGAAGTGCTCCATGGAAAGACGCCAGATTTCCCTGCCGCCCTCAAATTTTGGGATAATAGTGCTTCGCCTGCTGCCGGCGGACAGAAACTGACCGGCCAGCTGCGGATTGCCAATGGTCGCAGAAAGGCCGATTCTTCTGGGGTCACAACCGGCCACTCTGGTAAGACGTTCAATCAGACAGAAGGTCTGAAGTCCGCGATCCGCGCGCAGCAGAGAATGGATCTCATCAATCACGATAAAGCGGAGATCCCAAAAGAGTGACGGAATCTCCATATGCTTGTTGATCAGAAGAGATTCCAGTGATTCCGGTGTGATCTGCAAAATACCAGAGGGTTTTTTCAGAAGCGTGCGCTTTTTGGACTGAGAGGCATCCCCGTGCCAGCGGGTGACGGCAATGCCTTCTTCCTCACATAGCTCATTCAGGCGGCCGAACTGATCATTGATCAATGCCTTGAGCGGAGCAATATAGAGCACGCCAACACTCCTGGAGGGATCTTCATCCAGAAGCGTCAGAATTGGAAAGAAGGCTGCTTCTGTTTTCCCGGAAGCAGTGGAAGCCGTCAAAAGGACGTTTTCGTCCGTTCCGAAGATGGCATCTCCGGCGGCATTCTGCACAGCCCGAAGACTCTGCCAGCCGGAGCGGTAGATATAGTCCTGAATATACGGTGCATACCGGTCAAATACATTCATATCGTAAATTCCACAAAGCCTGCCTCCGCCTGATCGGAGACGGCTTCTGATTTTGCATAGTCAAATTCATCCGATTCGAGCAGAGATGAAAGGTCCATCTCCGGGTGCTGATAAAGCAGATCGAGCAGTTCTATGAAATCCCGGATGACTTCGCGGGGGGTAATGTTCTGATCGGCGCCGATCCGTCCGTATTCGATCCGGATAAAGCCGGCCAGATCCTCCGTGGTGATGTGCCGGACATATCCGTAAAGATCGGCATGCATCTGGGAGAGCTTTTCGCACAGAACCAGCATTTCCTCGGCTGTCAGCGGTTCCAGACGGATCACGGGAGCAAGCAGGTCCCATGCACCGGGTTTTGAGAAACGGCCCTCTGCAAGTCTGGAACGCAGGGCTTCATAGCTGTAAATGCCGCGCCGTTTATCCTCGAGTGCCTGCGGGGTGGAACCCATTATGATCCCAAGATATTTAGCTTTTCCCTGCAGTGTGTCATTATACATGGTCAGAATTTTTTCGTAGTTATACTGCCGGGTGATGGAATTGGGGATCTTATAGATGTTCACAAGTTCATCGATCATGATCATCATACCGGTATATCCGGCCAGTCGAAAAAAGGTGGCAAAAAGCTTCAGATAATCATACCAGTCATCGTCCGTGATGATCATATTGACTCCGAGAGCTTCCCGGGCTTCACTTTTCAGCGCATATTCTCCCCGAAACCAGCGCACGACCTTCGCTTTCATCTCGTCGTCCCCGTTCACATAGGCCTGATAATAGGCGGAAAGCAGCTTTCCGAACTCAAAACCATGCACCATTTCGCTCACGGAGGCTGTCACAGCGAAGATCTTTTTGTCTGTGGCGGCGGAAAGCGCAGGATCTTCCGGTGAGAGACCGGTTTCCTGGATCGCTTCATTCTGCACGGCACTGATCCAGCGGTCGAGCACGAGCGTAAGCGCACCGCCTTCCGGCCTGGTTTTGGTGGACAGATTTGAAATCAGCTCCCGGTAAGTCGCCAGTCCCTGCCCGCGGGTGCCCTGCAGACGTCGCTCCGGAGAAAGATCGGCATCCGCTACAATAAAACCGCGGTCCATCACATAATTGCGAATCGTCTGCAGCAGAAAGCTCTTTCCGCTGCCGTAACGTCCCACAACAAACCGGAATGCTGCACCGCCGTCGGAAATAATTTCCACATCGTGCAGCAGTGCTTCGATCTCACTTTTCCGTCCAACGGTAATATATGGAAGACCAATGCGCGGCACTACACCGCCCTTCAAAGAATTCAGTACCGTCTGGGCGATCCGTCTCGGTACTTTTTTATGCTCATCCATCTTTTGTCTCCTCCCGGTTACAGGCTGATTTTGTTCCCCATGCCCATCTTTCATGATCGGTTTGCATACGGACGGCCGTACATTCATTATACTGAGTTCAGGTGTTTTATCAAGTGCGCAGAAAAATCATACATAGTTTTACGCTCAATACCGGAAAAATTGAGTGCACTTCATAATCACGTTATGTTATACTGGCTGAGTGTGTTGTCCCGGAAACCAATCAGGGAATCTGGGGCGGAAGTATTTCTGATTTGCGGAATTTCAGGTTTATGAACAGTCAGACATTGAAGTAGGCCTTTTATAAATCCATTCCCGTCCTGGCCGGTTATGTGGTTTTAGGGATCGGGTTTGGTATTCTGATGCGGAATGCGGGATACGGAGTAGTGCGGACGGCAGCGATGAGCATTTTTATTTATGCCGGATCCATGCAGTATGTGGGAGTCAGTCTTCTTGCCGGCGGGGCATCCATTCTCACGACAGCGCTTACAACCGTTATGGTGAACGCCAGACATTTATTCTACAGCATCTCCATGGTTGGTCCCTATAAGCATGCGGGCCGTTTTAAGCCCTACATGATCTTTGCGCTTACGGATGAAACGTATTCGCTTCTGTGTGATGGAACGGTTCCTGCCGGGACAGATCCGGAGCTTTATCGCTTTCTGGTATCCTTTTTTAATCACTGTTACTGAATCACAGGGAGTATCATTGGAAACCTGCTCGGATCGGTGCTGCCATTTTCAACGGCGGGGATAGAGTTCTCCATGACCGCGCTGTTTATCGCATCGTTTACGGAGCAATGGCTGACGACAAAGGATCATATTCCCGCGCTTACGGGGCTGTTTTGTACGCTTTTTGCTCTTCTGATTTTTGGACGGGAGCAGTTTCTGATCCCCGCAATGCTACTGATTACCCTGGTCCTGACGCTGCTGCGTCGACGAGAGGAGGGATTATCAGTATGAATCCTGCGGTTCTGATCGCAGTAATGGCAATCGTAACGATCCTGCTGCGTTTTTTGCCGTTCATGATTTTCCGGGAACGTACGCCGGCGTATATCTCGTATCTGGGAAGAGTGCTTCCCCCGGCAATTATTGGTATGCTTGTGATCTACTGTCTGAAGGATGTCACGCCGCTGGTTCACCCGTTCGGGCTGCCGGAACTGATCGCATCGGGCTGTGTTGCAGGCGTACAGGTCTGGAAGCGGAATGCACTGATCAGTATATTGGCGGGCACTGTGATCTATATGGCACTCGTAAATATGGTGTTTGTGTGAGCATCTGCGGGCAAGTAAGAAACAATTGCTGTATACGTAATGTTTTCCATAAAGGTAGGGAGTATGAGACTCGATACACTGCGGAATAATCGTACCACCCGCGCGATTATTCTGAATATGCTGCTGGCGGCAGTAAGTCTTTTTGTAAACGGATTTGGAATCTATCTGACGATCCAGGCGAATATCGGGGCAGCACCGTGGGATGTCCTGAACCTGGGGTTATCAAAAAGCCTCGGGATTCTGTATGGTTCAGCCTCGATTGCTGTATCCTGCACGATTCTGCTGATTGATATCCTGCTTCGGGAGCCGATCGGGATCGCCATGTTCATCGATGCTGTGGTAGTGGGAAAGGCAGTGGATTTTTTCAACTGGACGCACCTCGTGCCGAAATGCAGTTCACTTGCGGTGGGGATCCCGGTGATGACTGTCGGCCTGATCATTCTGGCATACACGCAGTACACTTATATGATCGCCTCCCTGGGATGCGGCCCGAGAGACACACTGCTGGTAGGACTCTCCAGACGCCTGAAGCATCTGCCCATCGGGCTTGTCAGCATTACCCTGTTAAGCCTGGCCACACTGATCGGCTGGCTGCTCGGCGGTCCCGTTGGCCCCGGGACGATTCTGTGTGCCTTCGGAACCGGGCCAATCATGCAGTTCGCCTTCTGGACGGTTCATTTTAATGCGACGGATGTCAGGCACCAGCGCCTTGCAGATACCTTGCGCGTAGTTACAGCACGACAATGATTGATCCATGTTGATATTCCAGTTTAAAAAGTTACCTGTAAGAAGAAAAAGGCGGTTTCAGGAAAGGAGTACGGAGGATGCGGAAGATATTTATCCGGAGTGGAATTGCACTGATGCTAATGATCGGATTTTCGGCGGTTTGTTATGCCGGTACTTTTACGACGGAGGATGGCATCCTCTCGATTGATACGCCGGATGATGAGGGTTGGGGCAGGGCATTTACGCCCGCCTCGGAGTTTTCCATTTCCAATGGGAAGGATACGATTTCAATCAGTCACCTGAGCAATGCAGAAGGCATTCATAAAGAAAACATACCCTCGGTGACGGTGGCGAATTCTGTGAACAAGGGAGTATATCAGGCGTTTGTTTCTACGGAAAATGAGATATTTGTAGTCAAGGCGCTTGCATCGGACAAGGCGAATCTGCGATCTCTGATGGAGATTACCAGTACGATAAAGGTCCTGAAAAATGACACAGGCAAGGAGAACGAAAACGCCGAACCGGACGGAAAGAAACCGCTTGCGGATGGATTTGAGGTTTACGATGTCAATGGAAATGCAAGGGGAAGGCTGGTTCCCTACAGCGACGGCTTTTACTACTCCAGTGACATGCAGCAATATAAAGGAAACGGAGACGGCAGTTATTATGGCGTGAACACACGGGATACGGTATTCGATTTCACATCCGGCACGCAGCCGCAGGAACTGTTTGATCTTCCCGTTTCCTCGTATACCTCGTATATATGGTTTCAGGTATGGGACGCTTACGGAAATCTGCGCGACTATCTGATCCAATATGCGGGCGATGATACCTACTACTGGCATGATACCCTGCGATATGTTTCGAATGGTGACGGTAGTTATTATGGGATCGACACAGGCGATACCCTCTATAACTATTATACGGGTGAATATCAGACCGACACGGTATTCCAGACGGATTCTGTTGAAGAAATGTACGGGGCTGATGTTTCGGAGATGTATTATTGTCAGCTTGAAGAACTGGAGACCGGTGCAGTGGTTACCGTGACCGCCGAACAGCCCGACAGCTATGTGTGGATAGATGCCGGCGGGACGGAATATCAGGATAATGGCGACGGTACTTTTACAGATTATTACGGCAATCAGTATAACCTGATTGGTTGATTCAGAACCACAAAGAAAACGGATTCGTGCGCAAATCGTCACGAATCCGTTTTTTCGGCAGGTATATAATCGTTCCAGCAGGGGAGGATTCCGCGGATGTTATAAACGGTAGGCTTTCCGCAGATCTCACAGAAGCGGGCATTACTGGGGTTTTTATGCTGATTGGAGTAGATCGGGTTGCCCCAGTTATCCCGCTCCTCATTTCCAATACAGATATTGTAAAGCTCAAGACCGCAGATTCTGCAGAACAGAGAATTGTCCTGGAACTGGGAATTGTGACATCGTGGGCATTCTTTTACACGCATGGTTTTCGGGTCATATGGGATTCCATCTGTATAGTCCATCACAATGCTCCTTTCTTCGGAAAATGAAACATGCATCATAAGTGTGTGCCTGTTTTTTGGGGGATCAAGTATATAAGAAGTTCCTTTTGACCTGCGCCAGGAACCTTTCCGCGATGGGAGTAAATGTCTGATACCGGTTCCATATGATATACAGCCTTGTTTCCAGCTTTGGGAAAAGCGGACGGAATGTCAGTCCACTGTCTTCCGATACGTCAACAAGATTGCGAAAGGATAATTGATAACCAAGGCCTTCCCGGACGAACATGGAGGCATTGTATGCCAGGCGGAAAGAGCCTTCAAGATGCAGCTCTTCGAAGCGGTTTCCTGCCCATTTTTTAATGTCTCCTTCCCACCCTTGTCTGGAGGTAAAGAGCGGTAATCCGACCAGATCGTCAATTTTGATTACGTCCTTTTCAGCCAGGGGCGCGCTGGCAGGAAAAATCAGCCCCCAGGTGTCGCCTTCCGGGAATGCTGTCCATTCATATTTTCTTTCATTGGGCGTGTCACAAATAACGGCAAAGTCCAGCAGGCCTTTGTCCAGCTTCTCTGTGACCTGCTCCGTGTCGCCACTGGTGATATGATATTTAAGACCGGGATACTGCTCCTTCAGAACACGCAGCTCGCGGGCGAGATAGCGTATCTGGTAGGATTCGGCTAGACCGAAATACAGTTCACCCCCTGTAATGTCATCCAGTGACAGGAATTCCTTTTCGATCTTGTCCGCCATTGTAAGAAGGTCTTCAGCCCGATCCCGCAGAAGAGCACCTTCCTGCGTGAGTGTGATGCTGAAGCTGTGCCGGACAAACAGCTTTTTGCCCAGCTCATCCTCCAGAGCTTTCAGGGTTTTGGAAAGTGTCGGCTGTGTAACATGAAGGATTTCAGCCGCTCTTGTCATGTTCTCTTCTCGCGCTACCGCAAGGAAATATCGCAAGGAACGTATCTCCACAAGTCGTCTCCTTCCTGAATGAAAAAGGATCCCGGAAAATACCAGACTATATCTGCGAAAGGCAAAGAAAAATCAATTCAGAATGCCTTCAGGATGAGGGAAGATAAGTAAAGCCGATCATTGTAATGTCGTCAAACTGATCTGCGCTGCCGGCAAATTGTTCAATATCCTGATATACCTCATGCAGTACCTGCGCCTGGGGAAGCGTTTGCAGAGTGTTCAATTTTTCAACCAGCCTTTGTGTGCCGTACGATTCTTCCTGCGGATTGATCGCGTCCGGTACGCCATCGGTGTAAACAAACAGTCGATCGCCGGGATTTAAATAAACCGTGTATTCCCGAATGGACAGCTCCGGCAGGATGGCCAGTGCAGGTGAATGCTTTCTGCGCAGTAGTTCATATTTTTCGCCGGCATGCATGAGGACCGGATATTCATGTCCTGCATTCGCACACTGCATACGCCCGGTTTTCAGGTCGATCAATCCGATCCATACCGTTACAAACATCTCCGCATCATTTCCTTCACAGAGGATGTGGTTTACCTCATGCAAGATACCCGCCGGAGACTTTCCGGTACGTGCAATGTTTTCAATTGCTGTTTTGGAGCGCATCATGAACAATGAAGCGGGAATCCCTTTCCCGGACACGTCTGCAATGACCAGTGCAAGCTGGTCTGCCCCGATCAGGAAGAAATCATAAAAATCACCGCCGACCTGTCTGGCCGGGTTCATCAGGGCATAGATCTCAAAGTCGTTTCGGGGAAACGAAAACACGCGCGGAAGCGCTGATTCCTGAATGGCAGCTGCCAGTAAAAGCTCCTGCTCCATCCGGTGCTCAGCTGCAGCTATGTATGTTTTCAGTGAATCGACGGTCTGGTTAATATCATCTGACAGCTGTGCAAATTCACGGGAATCACGAATATGTATTTTTTCGTCCAAATCACCGTCAATAATCTTCCGAAGAGAATGATTGACGGAACGCAGATGCTTACCGACAAGGGTATCCACGATCAGGGCAATCAGAATATAGAGAATACTGAATAACAGAATGTCTGACAGACCTTCCTCGTAGAGACGGTCCTGGCGATCCTTGTAGACCAATTCCGAATAGAAGCCAACCATAAACCAGCTGTGCTCGGTCAGCGTCCCGCTGCGTATGATCAATTCTGATCCATCGAAGGCGTTGAGACTGGCATGAAATGTCTCCTTATTGGCATGGTCCTGCAGAATGATCCGATCCGTTTCAGAAAACTGGGATACATTCTGTGGATTATCATAATAGCTGTAGAGAACCTTTCCATCGTCATTAAATGTAAAAAACAGAACATCTTCATTTTCGCGCAGCTTCATCAGAAACTCGGAAAGGGATGTCGCGGTACGGTGATCTCTTCTAAAGGTTTTCTCGACAGCCTGAGACAGCGAAGTAAGATCCGACGAAGCCTGCTGGTCCGAAATCCTGGTCTGGATATGATAGGACGAGTACAGATTAACCATCACGATGAGCAGGGTGACTGCCAGAAGCCATCTTTGAAAACGCACAGCAATCGGTGTTTCCTGCTTTGCAGGAATGCGAAATGCGTTTTTCAGCTTTCCGGAGAGGCCGAGTACCGCGATCATGCAGGCGCCCATCCCAAGACCGGTGAAAATGATCATGGGAACCGCACAGGTTTTTACGACATAGTAAGCGAGGCGCATTTGATTCCGATGCGTGATCAGTACAGCATACATATGGAAGTCTTCCATCAGAGCACCGATCAGAAAGGTCTGCAGCAGAGGCGGATGCTTTCTGTTATACACCTTCAGATTCAGAAAAGCAGAGAGAAGACCAGCCAGTATCGTGGAAACACTGCAGGCTACACGGGTGAAGGATCCGACTCCAAAATATGCTCCGGCGATATAGCGCTCGATCCCGCCGATGAGTCCGGCTACGACGCCGGAGAGAGGGTCAAAAAGAAGACCCGCGGCAAGCGGACCGATGTCCCGCGTATTCAGGACCATGGCATAGTAATCCACACCCACATGTGTAGAAAGAATGCAGCACAGTCCAAAAGCACCTCCGACCAAAAGGCGCAGATGAATACTGTGTTCTCTTTTGCTCCATAGCCGCCAGAGCAGCATCGTCATTACCACATAAAACAGGACGGAAATGGATAAGCGAATGATCGTTTCGACAAGTGTCATATCCATCATGAAAGGGGCTCCTTCTGCGTATTTCTTTTCTATTATAACGCGAACCGGGAGAATGAAAAAGAGGCCATGGACAAAAACATGGAATATATTCTGCAAACATGAAATCCGTTTTTTGGGGGTTCGTTTCCCGCATCAGGTGTGATACAATAAAAAAGTTATGTCAGACATAGCATGGTTATTCCGGGGGTCGGTGATGATTAAAAAACTGAAAATGACGGTTCTGACGGATAATCTTTCAGAAGAACCCCTGTCCGGTGAGTGGGGGCTTTGCATTCTGATCGATGCGGATGGAAAAAAGATTCTTCTGGATACGGGAGCCAGTGAGCTGTTTGCCGAAAACGCCAGGCGATTAAAGATCGATCCCGCGCAGGTGGAGATCGGCGTGTTATCTCACGCACATTATGATCATGCGGACGGGCTGGATACGTTTTTTGCGTGTAATGATCATGCACCTTTTCTGGTCCGTGAAGGGAGTGGGGAAAACTGTTTTGGGATCAAGGAAGACGGTTCACTGAAATATATCGGAATCGGCAGAGGGATCCTGGAAAGAAACAAGGATCGTATCCGGTTTGTGCGGGGCGTATGGAAGATCGCGGAAGGGATCTGGCTGGTAGGGCATCGTAAAATGGATTATTCAAAGATAGCGCTTCGGAATAACTTATATTTGATAAAAGATGGCTGCAGATGTCCGGATGATTTTGCTCATGAGCAGAGTCTTGTGATCGAAACAGAGAAAGGCCTTGTTGTTTTCAACAGCTGTTCGCATACCGGTATCAGGAACATTCTGGAGGATGTGAAGGAGCTGCTGGGCAGAGAAGATGTCACCGCGTATGCAGGCGGGCTGCATTTATATAACCTGTCGGATGATGAACTGTCCGAGTTAAGCGCAGAAATTGCTGCATCCGGAATTACAAAGCTGCTTACAGGGCACTGTACAGGAGAACATGCTTTTGATTATCTGAGAGGTGTGCTCGGAGACCGGATTGTACAGTTCCGATCCGGATTTGAGTACACATTTACAGCATGATACTCAAGACGATAACAATAGGATTCGGAGGTTTCTTAAAATGGCAGATCCACAAAAAAAACAGAAGCTGCTGGTGATCAATCCAGGTTCCACCTCGACGAAGATCAGTCTGTTCGAAAACGAAAAGGTGTTGTTTGAGGAAAGCATTTTTCATGATGCACCCGAGCTTTTAAAATATGGGCATGTAAATATGCAGGTTCCGTTCCGCTATCAGGTCATCCTGGATATGCTGAAGAAGTATGGAGAAGACCCTGCGGACATCGATGTGTTTATTGGTCGGGGCGGGAGTGCCTATTCACAGCCAAGCGGCGTGACAGAGATTGATCAGCGCCTGTATGAGGATACCGTTAATGCTGTCGGCGGAAGTGAGCATCCCGCAAAGCTTGGTGTGATGCTTGCCTATGAATTTGCAAAAGAATTCGGGAAGAATGCATATACGCTCAACCCCACGAATGTGGATGAATACTGCGATTATGCCCGGGTGACGGGCGTGAAAGGGATCTATCGTATGTCTCATTCCCATGTTCTGAATCAGAAGGCAGTTGCGCAGACGCATGCGCAGAAGCTTGGAAAACGATATGACGACTGCAATTTGATCGTGGCACATATTGACGGCGGGATTACGGTGAACGCCCACGATCATGGGAAAATGATTGATGGAAATATGGGAGCAGATGGAGAAGGTCCCTTTACCCCAACGCGCATCGGGAGCCTGCCCATCCCACAGCTGCTCGATTATGTGGAAACACATTCCGTTCATGATGCAAGACTTTTATGTACCCGCACGGGAGGTTTCGTCAATCTGTTCGGTACCGCAAATTCCGATGTGATCCATGAAAAGGTGGCGGAGGGTGATCCCAAGGCGGTGCTTGTGTGGAATGCGATGATCTATCAGGTCGCGAAGATGATCGGAGAGATGGCCGCTGTACTTTGCGGAAAAGTGGACGGAATATTGCTAACCGGCGGGCTGCTGCGCTTTAACGACGTGTTCGAAGGTATCAGAAAGCACTGTGAGTGGATCGCACCGATCAGTGTATATCCCGGGGAGATGGAACAGGAGGCTCTGGCCTATCCGGTGCTGCGTGCACTGCGCGGAGAGGAAAATATCCTGAAATACTCCGGGAAACCGGTGTGGGACGGCTTTCCGGGAATCGATTTATAGGTTTCCAGGTTGTAATTGTGGATCATTGCTTCGATGATCGGTATGTTCTGGTTTGCGACAGGAGGAGATGTGTAATGAGTATTCTGGAGCGAATAAAGGAAAAGGCAAAACAAAGCCGGAAGCGGATCGTTTTCCCGGAGGGGGACGAGCCGAGGACATTGCAGGCAGCTGTCATCCTGTCCTCAGAAGGGATCGCCGATCCGATCCTGCTGGGAAATGAAGCCACGATCCGCGAAGCGGCCCTGGCAGCAGATGCGGATATCACGAATATCGAGGTGATCGATCCGGAGAACAGTCCAAGCGCAGAGGCATATACAGCCAAACTGTATGAGCTTCGAAAAGCAAAGGGGATGACGATCGAAAACGCAGCCAGCCTGGTGAAGGATCCTATGTATTACGGGATCATGATGGTCAAGACGGGAGATGCCGACGGCCTGGTATCGGGCGCCGCGCATACTACAGGAGATATGCTCCGCCCTGCACTGCAGATCATCAAAACACAGCCCGGGATCGGTATCGTATCCTCCAGCATGCTGGTGGAAGTTCCCAATCAGAACATCGGGGATCATGGACTTCTGGTCTATGCGGATTGTGTGGTCGTTCCGTGTCCGACGGCCTCGGAGCTTGCGCAGATCGCGGTTTCCGCTGCGCAGACAGCGAAGAAGCTGTGTGATATTGAGGAGCCAAGGGTAGCGCTTCTTTCCTTCTCCACGAAGGGCAGCGCACAGCATGAGCTTGTGACAAAGGTCAGGGAAGCAACGCAGATTGCACATAAGCTCTCCCCCTCCCTTCTGCTGGACGGGGAGATGCAGTTCGATGCCGCCCTGATACCGGAGATCGGAGCATCCAAAGCAAAGGGCAGTCCGGTTGCGGGCTGTGCTAATGTACTGGTATTCCCGGACCTTCAGGCAGGAAATATCGGATATAAAATCACCCAGCGCCTGGGCGGGGCAATCGCATTTGCCGTGCTGCAGGGCCTGGACAAGCCCTGCAATGATCTGTCACGGGGCTGCAGCGTAGAAGATATTGTGGCTACTGCTGCAATCACGGCAGTACAGGCACAGTAATTACTTCTCAATCTTATAATCATGATCCTCGAGCAGGACCAGTGCCTGTTCGAGATGCTCCTCTTTTACCAGAAGATAGTCCGTGTTATAGGTGCCCACTGCCATCAGCGGAATCTGGCTGTCCGCCAGGATACCGGAAATGGCAGACAGAATGCCCACCAGCGACAGATCCATTTCCCCTTCGATCCGGAAAGCTCTCCATCCATCACTTCGTGCGCAGGTTTCCTTTGGTGCATGCTTTTCGGAGCAGATTACGGAGATTTCCTCATCCGTTTTGCCGATAAAGCAGTATTTGTCGCTCAGATCGACCAGAGAGAGGTCACGCACCTTGCAGATACAGAATTGTCTTTTCAGAACTTTGATTTTCATATTGTTCCTCCATGTTTCCATTTTTTTCTGATTCAGTCAAGAAATCCAATATATTCATCAAAAAGATTAAACAGCATGTCGCCGGAGCAGACCGGCAGCTCGGCCGTACTATCCGGCAGCTGCTGCCAGCAGTACAGATCCTGCGCTTTTGTCAGCACCAGAGCGGGAATCACTTCGTATGACGGTCCGAAAATAATTTCCAGATATTTTGCGTATTTTACGGCCTGCAGTTCTTCCTCAGGATCGATTGTATCCTTCATCTTAAATTCCAGTGAAAAAACCCGGTTTTCCGTAATGACCAGAACATCCGCATAAATTCGCACATGTCTGCCCTTGCGGATCCGAAGCTCGAAACAGATTTCCCAGGAAGAAACGTCCAGTGATTCGAGATCCTTAAAGAGTGCAAGCATGACGCTCCGTGAATCCAGAAAGGAATGCATCAGGCCTCTTTTATCATTCAGATTTCGGCCGATCGACCGGCACCCATCCTTTAATTCTTCGAGCCATGCTTCTTCCATCTGACGCTGGAAGCGCTCTACGGATGCATAATATCCGCAGAAGTTCTCCAGTCCGGTGTGGGGCCTCGCCTGCCGGATCAGACCATGCCAGCAATCTTCCAAATCCTGGTAACACAGCTCATGGATGAACGGCGCAAGATACAACAGCCGGTTGATCTCCTTTTTTTCCACACCGAGCTTTCGGGCAATTTCCCGGGCTTTTATTCCATCATGACTGCATATAAGCGCATACATGCGGATCTGTGTTTCATTCATTACAGACATATCTTCCGATTGAATTTGTGTTTCGGGCTTCGCTTTATTATACAGAAAGATGATGGTAAAGGAAAGAGATGTTACCAAGATTGTTCAATCCGGGAACAATTCTGATCATGGTTTTTTTTGCGTCTCCCGAATATAATGATGAAAATGATTATGATGGGGGGATTCTTATGCGCTACGGGAGGTTTGACAATGCAGCCAGGGAATATGTGATCGAGCGGGTGGATCTGCCGGTTTCCTGGACGAATTATCTTGGAGTGGAAAATACCTGCGCGGTGGTGAATCATACGGCAGGAGGGTATATGTTTTACAAGTCTCCGGAATACCACCGGGTGACCCGCTTCCGCGGCAACGGCGTCCCGATGGACAGGCCGGGCCACTATGTGTATATCCGGGATGATGAAACCGGGGAGTTTTTCAGCATTTCCTGGCAGCCGGTTGGAAAACCTCTGCAGAAGGCACAATATCGGTGCCGGCATGGGCTGTCCTATACGATTTATGAGTGCGAAACGGACGGCCTTCGTGCTTCGCAAAGACTGTCTGTGCCGCTGGGGGAGGATGTGGAGCTGTGGGATGTAACGATCGAAAACGTCTCCGAGCGGCAAAAGGATATCCGGGTATTCTCCTATCTGGAGTTCTCCTTTCATCACATTTCCATCGATAATCAGAATTTTCAGATGAGCCTGTACTGCGCGGGGTCTTCATTCGCGGACGGGATCATTGAGCATGACCTGTTCTATGAGGAATTCGGGTATCAGTTCTTTACTTCGGATTTTGAGGCAGACGGATATGACTGTGTGCGGGATATCTTTCTTGGTACCTACGGGTCGGAAAGCGCCCCGGCAGCGGTGATGCGGGGAAATTGCTTCGGGTCGTCGGAGAAAGGAGGCAATCACTGCGGAAGCCTGCAGAAAAACCTGAGTCTGGCTCCGGGAGAAAAGGTACGGATGATTTTCATGCTCGGCGAGGGAGACCGGGAAGCGGGCAGAAGGATCCGTACGAAGTACCGGGATCACAGGGAAGTGGACGCATCCTATGCGCAGATGGCGGCCTTCTGGGAAGAGAAGCTTGGACGGCTGCAGATCCGCACGCCCAATGAAGCAATGAATACCATGATCAATATCTGGACGCTGTATCAGGCAGAGATCAATGTCATGTTTTCGCGGTTTGCCTCTTTTATCGAAGTGGGCGGACGTACGGGTCTGGGGTACCGGGACACGGCACAGGATGCCATGACGATCCCGCATTCTGCGCCGGAAGGCTGTGCCATGCGGATCAGGCAGCTGCTCAATGGACTGACCAGCGCAGGATACGGCCTTCACCTGTTTGAACCCCGATGGTTTGAACCGGAGGAGAAAGGAAAAAAGAAACCCTTCCGGTCACCGACCGTTGTGCCGGGAATCCGTAAAAATGAGATCATCCACGGAATTGAGGACGTATGCGCGGATGACGCGCTGTGGCTTGTCCCGACGATCGTGGAATATATCCGTGAGACCGGGGACCTGTCTTTTGCAGATGAGATCATTCCCTACGCTGACCAGGGAAAAGGCACGGTGTATGAGCATATGAAGCGGATCCTGGAGTTTTCGGCGGAGCAGGTCGGAAAAAGCGGTATCTGCAAAGGGCTGCGGGCGGACTGGAATGACTGCCTCAATCTTGGCGGTGGCGAAAGTGCTATGGTTTCCTTTCTGCATTACTGGGCGCTGGGGCATTTTATCTCCCTGGCGCATTATCTGGGCAGAGAAGAGGACGCCGCGCATTTTGAACAGATGGCATCGCACGTAAGGCAGGTGTGCGACGAGCAACTCTGGGACGGACAATGGTATATCCGCGGGATTACCCGGAACGGAAAAAGAATCGGGTGCAGCTCGGATGAGGAAGGGCGGATCCATCTGGAGAGCAATGCCTGGGCTGTCCTTTCAGGCGCGGCGCCTGTTTCCAAAGGCCGGCAGGCAATGGACAGTGTGTACGGGCAGCTCTTCACTCCCTATGGGATCCGTCTGAACGCTCCGTCCTATACCAGGCCGGATGATGATATCGGCTTTATTACGCGTGTGTATCCGGGCGTCAAGGAAAACGGATCCATCTTTTCCCATCCCAATCCCTGGGCCTGGGCAGCTGAATGTGTACTGGGCCGGGGAGACCGTGCGATGGAAATGTATAATGCGCTTTGTCCCTGTCTTCAGAATGACCGGATCGAGATCCGGCAGGCAGAGCCGTATTCCTACTGCCAGTTCATTATGGGGCCGGATCATACAGCGTATGGAAGAGCGCGGCATCCTTTTATGACCGGATCCGGAGGCTGGGCGTACTTCTCAGCGACCCGCTTTATGCTTGGGATCCGGCCGGATTTCGATGAGCTGATCGTGGACCCGTGTATCCCGGAAACGTGGGATGGATTTGAAGTGAAACGTATATGGCGGGGAGCTGTTTATCACATCCGGGTGGAGAACCCCTGCCATGTTTCGAAGGGGGTAAAGCAGATCCGGGTGAATCAGCTCGAAACAGATCGGATCCTGGCTGCCGGGCAGGGAGAAGAAGTGTATGTGACGGTTGTGATGGGGTAAAGACTGAGGAAGAGGACTCTGTCGCAATATAACAGGTTTTGATCGGTAAATCAGAAATCATGAGGGGATGAGTATGAAACGCGGGAGAAACCGTAAACTGACAGCCGGGATGGTCCGTGTGATCGTGACCTTCTGGATGATTCCCTATATTGCAGTATCGTCCATCCTGTTCGCGGTATATAACCGCTACAGCCAGCAGCAGATCGGACATACGGTGTGCGCCAGCATGGAGAATGCTGGCCTGATTCTTGCGGAGAAGATCAGTGCCGTGATCGAAATGTCGCGGCAGGCTTCCTATGACGGTGTGATCAAGAGAAGCTACGAGCAATACCGTAAGGACGGGGATGAGAGCGCGATGCACCAGGAGGTGACGGATTATCTGAACCGGACGTATAAATACAGTAAAACGATCTCCAATACGATCCTGCTGTATAATGATCCGGTGAAGATGGAATACTATACCTATAGTAATGTTGCCGGGGCAACCTATGCCAGCATTGACGAATTCCGGACCAGAACCGCGCAGGCGGTGCGGATGGCTGCGAAAGATCTCGGGACCAGCACCCGTCTGACGGACATCGATGGGCATCTGTATGTGGTGCGGAATATCGTGCGGAGCAATTATGATCCGTTTGCAACGCTTGTAATGGAAGTCAATAAGGACCGCCTTTTTGAGAGTACGGACAATGTCATCTGGAATAAGAGCGGCATCGTTGTACTGGACGGAGCCTTGCTCCGGCGGATCCCGGAGGATCTGTCCGGCGCTGCGGGGGGAATCGAAGAGACGCTGAAATCCGGTATGGCTTCTGTCGCTCTGCCTCGGGAAGGAGAAACAGCAGCCTGGTATGACCGGAAAAAGATGCAGGCGCTGTGTGCTTTGAAAATCAACGGTCAGGTGATTTTCTTTGCAAGTGAACTGGACCGGACGCAGCTGGTGGGCAGTCATGCGGTTTTTCTTGCAGTATATATTGTGGCGTTTCTTCTGCTGATCCCATTGCTGATCGCAACCTTTTCCTACCTGTATAAGAATATCAATCAGCCGGTAGGGGCTTTGATGAAGGGATCGGAGAAGATCCGAAATGGAGAATACGGGTACAGGCTGGAAACTTTTGATAAGAATGAAGAGATGGGCCAGCTGGTAGATACGTTCAATCTTATGTCGTGCAGTCTGGAGGAATCCTTCCGGCGGATCTATGTGGAGGAGATCGCGGAACGCGACGCGACCCTTAAAGCGCTGCAGTCACAGATCAATCCGCATTTTCTGAACAATACACTGGAGATCATCAACTGGAAAGCCAGACTTTCCGGAAACGAGGATGTCAGTGAGATGATCGGCGCACTCAGCGTTATGATGAACGCAACGCTCAACCGCAGCAACGAAATGTTCATTCCGCTTTCGGAGGAGCTTTCCTACGTGGATGCGTATCTTTACATTATCCACGAGCGTTTTGGAAAGAAATTCCGTTTTACAGAGGAAATAGATGAATCCCTGCTGAATGTGAAGATCCCGAGGCTGATCATCCAGCCGATCGTCGAGAATGCGGTGGAGCACGGAGGGGATGCGTACGGAAATATTGAGGGCAGGCTGAAGGCAGAGAGAAGAGACGGGGCGCTGGTGATCACGGTGGAGAATAACGGCGTGCTTTCCCCGGAGGACCGTAGAAAGATCGATGCGCTGCTGGAGGACGACCGGCCCGGGGAGCGCGAAGATCTTGACCGGATGAGCATCGGGATTCGCAATGTAAATCTGAGACTGCATCTGATCTACGGGGGTGACAGCGGTCTGCGGATTGAAAATGACGGATCCGGCCATACGGTCAGTACGCTGCAGATCCGAAATGAACAAAGGGATCACAAGTAAAACAACGCGGGACAAGAATAAGCAAGCACAGACAAAAACGTGCACAAAACAGACAATTGAAAGCAAACTCCCTGCAAGAAGGTTCATTCACTTTTTCCGTCCGGGAAGCTATCATGTAATCAGCATTGAAAACCGGGAAAACAAAGGAGGTTTCCATTATGAGAAAGAATCATGTGATTACACTGGCAGGAATCATGGCAGTATCTGCCGTACTGGCAGCACCGGCCTTTGCAGAGGGAGTAACGATCAATGTTACGACAACTTATGCAGGTGAAGACAGCAACGCTCAGAATTTCAAGGACAGTGTTGCGGCATGGGAAGAGGAGAGCGGCAACAAAGTAGAAGACAGCTCTGCCACATCGGATGAGTCCTTCAAATCCCGCATCATCACGGACTTTGAGGCAGGAAGCGAGCCAGATGTACTGTTTTTCTTCAATGGCGTTGATTCCAATCAGTTCGTGGAACAGGGCAAGGTGGTTTCCATCGATGAAATTCGTGAGGTCTATCCGGAATATGCTTCGAATATGAAGGATGAGATGCTCGGCGCTTCTCCGGTGGACGGGGTGAATTACTCTGTACCGGTCAACGGCTACTGGGAAGGTCTTTTCGTCAACAAAGACGTACTGAACGCAGCCGGGGTGGAAGTCCCCACGATCGATACAACCTGGGAGGACTTTCTGAAGGATTGTGAAGCCATCAAGGAAGCGGGTTATACGCCGATCGCTGCTTCGCTGCAGGAAATCCCGCATTACTGGTTTGAATATGCCATCTACAATTTCCAGAGCCCGCAGACACATAATACTGTGCCGGAGAGCGTTGACGACGAATACGGACAGGCCTGGGTGAACGGCCTGAACGATATCAAGGCACTCTATGAGGCAGGTTATTTCCCGGAGAATACGCTGACGGCAACGGATGCAGAAACGTTCCAGCTGTTTACGACAGACAAGGCAGCCTTCCTGATCGACGGATCCTGGAAAATCGGCGGCATCACCGAAGCTGTGGATGACATCGATCATTTCGCAGTCGTAAACGTTCCCGGAAAAGGCGATCGTAAGACAACCGATGAGATCGGCGGACTCTCCATGGGATATTACATCACCAGGAAAGCATGGGAGGATGAAGAGAAGAGAGACGCGGCTGTCAGTTTTGTCTCCTTCATGACCTCCGACGAAGTGGTATCCAAATTCTCGGGTGTTTCTGCTACCGCTCTGAAAGATGGCGCTTCCCCGGACGTGAGCGAATTCAATGCACTCCAGCTCAGTGCTCTGGACTACACTGCATCCATTACCGGCATTTGCCCGGCTGTGCAGGATAATCTTTCCGCTGCAGCGCGTGAACCGATCTTTGCCGACATGGCTTCCATCGTAAAAGGAGATGTGGACGCAGCCGATGCAGTTGCAGCTGTTCTGGAAGCAAATGCAGAATAATTGTTCATCAAAACGAGATGTGTCCCTGACAGGCATGTCCGGTTGATCATGAGAGGGGCTGCCGATCCGGCAGCCCTTTCATTTACACGGAGGAAGATCATTCAGACGAAAGGAAACAGATCATGGGACCTTCGATATACAAAAACAAAAAGCGGATATGGGTGTTTCTTGCGCCTGCGTTTGCCTTTATGGTTGTTTATCTGTATTACCCGTTTATACAGAATATCCTGAACAGCTTTATGCATATTAAATATATGGGTACGGCAGGCGGTGAGTGGAACAGCCCCTGGTATAAGAATTATCTGACGCTTCTGTCAGATCCCAAAATGCGCATTGCATTGAAAAACACCGGAATCACCATTGCAGCGACGATCATTGGACAGGTGGGAATTGCACTGGTACTGTCTCTTCTGGTGAGCAATATTGAAAGGGGCTCCGGTTTTTTCCGTACCGTCTTCTTTTTTCCGATCGTGGTTTCTGCTACGGCGCTTGGCCTGCTCTTCAACCTGGTCTTTCTTTACGACAAAGGAATGGTGAACCAGTTTCTGCAGTTTGCAGGGGTATTGAACCGTGAAGCGAACCAGCTGATCGACTGGAAATCAAAGTACCCGATGTTTACAATGCTCACACCGGTCATCTGGCAGTATGTCGGGTTTTATTTTGTAATTCTGCTGACCGGACTGGCCGGAATCCCGGAGGATCTGTATGAAGCGGCAACGATCGATGGTGCCGGCAGATGGCAGCGGGTGAGGTATATCAGCCTTCCTCTGCTGCGTGGGAGCATCAGTACGTGCGTGATCCTGGCGGTGACCGGAGCGCTGAAAGTGTTTGATCTTCCCTGGACAATGTTCGTGAACGGAATGTCAAATACCTGGCTCACAGGCACCTATATGTATTCCAAGGTTTACAGTGATGTGGACTATGCCTCTGCGATTGCGGTGGTGATCGTGGTGATCGGCGTGATTCTGTCAGCGGCAGTCAACCGGATATTCGGCAAAACAGAAGATTTCCAGTGACAGGAGGGGAAAGATGAAAAAGAAAAAAATCCGCTTCGGAATGATTGTGGTTTATCTGATCCTCATCCTCTGGGCCCTGACCACGATCTTTCCGCTATGCTGGTCGGTAATGAATTCCTTTAAAAACAAGAAGGTGATTTATAATAATTCCTTTGCGCTGCCGTTTGGGGAAGCCTTCTCACTGGAAAACTACCGGAATATTTTTGCCAATTACAATATCCTCAGCGCCTACCGCAACAGTTTTATCATTTCGGGAAGCGTGGCGGCGGTGGTGATTCTCCTGGCAGGCATGGCGGCCTATATTCTGTGCCGGTATGAATTCCGGGGCAAGACCCTGCTAAACCTTCTGCTTTATGCTGGCATGATGTTCCCGATCTATTCAACCATCATTCCGGTAATGCGAATGCAGGCGAAGTGGGGGATCGTAAATTCCTCTTCGGTAGGAGCAAATCTGCTGTCCGTGATCCTTCCGCAGATCGCCGGGAATATGTCCTTTGCGATCATTGTCCTGAGAGGATATATCCGGACACTCCCGGTAGAACTGGAAGAATCGGCATTTCTGGAAGGCTGCAGCATGTTTCAGACGTATTTCCGTGTAGTATTTCCACTGTGCAAGCCTTCCATGGTTACAGTCGGGATCTTCAGCTTCCTGTGGAGTTACAATGACCTGTTCACTCAGATGTTCTTCCTGCGGACAAAGGAGAACTGGGCCATCACGATTCTGCTCAACAATATCGCCTCCAAGGAAGGCGTCAACTACGGTGCACTGTTTGCCTCGGTAACACTGATCGTCATTCCGGTGCTGATCGTCTATATGTTCCTGAACCGGTATATTATTCAGGGAATGACGGTTGGAGCAGTGAAGGGGTAAATGGAGAATGACCCTGAAGATACGGATACCCCGATGAGCGATCCGGTGTTATAATCTGATACAGGAATGGGGACAGGCAGCGGGGGAAAACAATATGTATAAAGTGTTGATCGTGGACGATGAGCCGATCATCTGTGAGGGATTAAAAAGAAGTGTACGATGGGCCGGTTTCAACTGTGAGGTCGTCGGAACGGCCTCCAACGGACTGGAAGGGCTGGAACAGGTCCGGAAGCTTTCACCGGATATTCTGATCTCAGATATATCTATGAACAATATGGACGGATTGGCTATGGTGGCAGCCATCAAATCCGAGCATCCCGAGATGGAAATCTGCCTGCTCACAGGATATCGGAATTTCGAGTATGCCCAGAGGGCAATCAAACTGGGTGTGACCAGATTTCTGCTGAAGCCCTCCAAAATGGACGAAATCGAGGAGGCAATTACTGCGATGACGGACAACTTGCGCAGCAGGGGAAACCTGGGGGCACAGATCATCGACAATCTCTGGGATATGCGTCTGGAGAAGGACCGTTATCTTTATGAGACCTTCATTGCAGGGAAACCGGAGGAGAAGGAAGGCACGGACAACCGTGTGCGTGATTCCGAGGCAAACAGCTATGTCCTGAAAATGGCGCTGATCTATATGCTGGATCACTATACACAAAAGCTGAGTCTGGGGGATGTGGCGGAGCATTGTTATGTAAGCAGCTGGCATTTGAGCAAGCTGCTTAATCAATATACCGCGAGGGGCTTTTTTGAGATCATCAATCTGATGCGGCTCGATCAGGCAAAGGTTCTGCTGCAGGAAACCGGGAGCAAGATACAGGAGATCTCTGAAACCGTAGGCTTCCTGGATGTTGCCCATTTTTCCCGTATTTTCAAGAGCTATGTCGGATGCTCCCCGAAGGAATACCGGGGAAGGAAATAAAGCACAAGATGACGCTTTTCCGTTTATGGTGTATAATAATATCTGATCAGAGGATCGCACCAGAAACGTAAAGAAAACGCTTTATGAGCACGACAGAGATTGGAAAAGAGGAAAAAGACATGGCAAAGAAATCTGATACAGGTATTTCAGGCAAAAAAACGACAGCAGTATCCAAAGAGGTGGAGCCGGATATCGTGAAGGCAGCAGAACCATCGGAGCTGTCTGTTTCCATACAGTCGGTGATGGGCGGGAGCATCAGTGTGGAAGAGATTATTGCCCGCGTGCATGCCGCGGCCCCGGATGCGACGGAGATCTATGTGAAGTCGGAAGAAAATAAGGCATATTATGTCGGAAAGAAAAACCGGGGCTTTGTCGTTTTGTGGGAATAAAAGCCTGCGCTTTATGGATGATGGACTACTGGCATTTCATTTTTATCGATCATCATTTCTGTCAGCGCCAGGGCCGCAATATCCTTTACTTCTTCTGCAGGGGTTGCAGGATTGATCCAATGATCGATCGAACCTGCCGGCAGAATGAGCGGCATTCTGTCATGAATTCTGGCAAGCTCACCGGATGGCTGCCTTGTGAGAATCGTAAAAAAGGGGAATCCGTTTTCGATTCGATATAAACCGGCCAGCCATGTAACGGTGGCTCCTTCGGGTTGAATCGTATATTTGCTGCCGATTTTCCGGGTACCGTCGGGACAGGAAAGGTGTTCCCATTCATAATACCAGGAGGCAGGGATAATGCAGCGGCGGCGCTGCCAGCATTCACGGAAGGTTGGCTTGTCTGCAGCAGTTTCAGAGCGGGCATTGATCAGGGGCTGGGAACGTTTGGTATGATCGCGCTCTGCCTGGCGGAAACCCCAGATCATCGGGAAAACGGAACGCTGTCCTTTGCTGCTTGAAGCGATCACCGGTGCGATATCCGTGGGCTTTACTTCCCCTTCGCAGACCACCGGCCGTCCCAGCTGATGGACCATTTTCCCCGCAAGGGGAGAACGCCGGGCGGCTTCAATGATGGGACGCAGCTCGGGAGACAATTCTACATAATATCTTGAGCACATCGTAAGACATCTCCTTTCTGTCAAATGGAACCGGGGGCCTGTCCGGATCAGCGCTTATGGCCGCCGATCTGGCCATTTCGCTCAATGGTTGTGGCTCCTTCCAGCAGATTGAAGCCCTTTACTATGGAACTGGCGCCATATTTTTTGCGCACTGCGAGCATCGCACTCTGGATTTGTCGTTCCTTCTCCAGTGCACCGTAGTCGGTAAACAGATTCAGCTGAAAGGACTGATTATCGGTTATCGTACGATCGGCATTGACTCCGATTCGTCGGTACAGCAGACGATGGTCGGTTTTTTTGTCAAACTGCTCGAGAAGGGCAGCGGTAACGGCCTTTACGGAATTGGTTTTTTCCGGGAGGCGGACCGTTCCGTTACTGTGCTTCGGGTGAAGCCGCCCATAAAAATCCACCACCAGGGGGCCGTCATAACCGGGGCACTCCTCCAGTGATTTATAATCGTAGCTGACCCACCAGGTAAATACCCTGGAGATCAGATTTTTGGAAAACAGATCGGCGCAAAGCACATCGATCATTTCCTGGAATATAATTCTTGCCTCCGCGTATTTATATGGCCGGGGAAGGACCTGTCCGTTTGAAAGACTGTGCCCTGTCGGACGGTAACGCTTGATGTCCGCCATGGTGACAGGCTCGATGCCCCAGGCATGGTCGATCAGGATCTCTGCGTCGATTCCGAAGGTTTTATAAAAAAACTCCTCGTCCCAGATGCTCCGGTTCGCGATCTCACCCATGGTAAAGAGACAGTTTTTCTGCAGACGCAGGGCTTTCCCGGGACCAAGCTGCCAGAAGTCCGTGAGAGGCGTGTGGTCCCAGAGGAGAAAGCAGTAGGACTGTTCATTGAGCTCGGCAATACGCACTCCATCCCGGTCAGCGGGTCTTTTCTTTGCAACGATATCCATGGCAACCTTGGCCAGATACAGGTTGGTGCCGATCCCGACAGTGGCTGTAATTCCGGTGGCTTTCAGGACGTCACGGATCATGGTCATTGCCATGACATGGGCCGGATGGACCCCCTGCTCTTTTGCTTTCTCCCGATAAAAGTGGAGATAGGACGTACAGTCCAGAAAAGATTCGTCCACGGAATATACATGGATATCCTCCGGGGCAACATAGCGCAGCAGGATCGAGTAGATCCGGGCAGATACCCGTTCGTATTCTGCCATTCGTGGAACAGCCGTGTAGTAATAGACCTTCGTATGGTGCAGCAGCTCATAGTTGCGGATCGCCTGCTTTGCCTCGAAGAGTCTTGGCCGCGAGGGGACCCCGATCGCTTTTAAAGCCGGTGAGACAGCCAGGCAGATCGTCTGATCCGAACGGGATGCATCGGCCACAAGAAGATTCGCTTTCAGTGGATCAATTCCGCGGGCAACGCATTCGACAGAAGCATAAAAGCTTTTCATGTCAATTGCGATATAGGTTCGTTTGGCGGGCTGGTCCAAATTTGCAGGATTATTCTTTGCATCCGGAGCCTTTCCATTTAAATCGGAACGCATGGCGTATCACTCCATAGTCCCATTCGAATGTCTTCCTCAAGGATTTTCTGTATTCTCCGGTATTCCCGGATCTCTTCTACAGTGGCTTTGCGTATGGACCTGGCTCCGCAATCCGGACATGCGCCAGGTGAATGCGAATACTGAAAAAGATAACGACATTTTGGGCAGGCATAGGTTTTCATAAGCAGCCTCCTTTTCATCATAAAGAGGACCAGGGAATCGAACGCATGTTCGAATGTTTTAAACATATACTACTCTGCGAAGTTCATTTTGTCAACTGCTATTCTCGGTTGCAGATGAAACTTCTTTTTGTGGTATAATAAATGCATCTTCAATCGTGACGGGGAGGAATGATCATCTGTGGCCTACAGCGAACTGATCAAGAATTTCAACCGGATCCGGGCTTATCTGCGCGCGTTCTATGTGCAGGGATTTCGGCATCGGGACGAATTTACGCAGAAGAGTCTTCGAAGCTATGACAACGAAAGACGCCGCGTGGAGAGCTGGCTCGGAGATTATATGTCCTTTGGTCAGGACGAAGACGGACGGCGTATCTTTCTCTCCGTGGACAGCAGGAGCATACCGGAGAATCCTCTGTACAGAGCATTTCGAACCAGGACCTTTACAGACCGGAGCATCATGCTGCATTTTCATATTCTGGATCTTTTAAAGGTGACCGGTGGTCTTTCCATCACAGGAATGATGGACGAACTGACCGATCGGCTTTCGCAATTTGAGCCCGGAGATCTCCCGGATGAATCGACCGTTCGAAAAAAACTCAGAGAGTATGGTTCTCTTGGCCTGATTCGTATGGAAAAGCAGGGGCGGGAAACGGTTTACAGGCTCAGTGAGGATCACATGGCGCTGCCTTCCTGGGTGGAAGCTGTCGCTTACTTTTCGGAGAGTGCTCCTCTGGGAGTGATCGGTTCCTTTATTCAGAACCAGCTTCCCGATCATTTTGAGAAATTCCGATTTAAGCATCATTATATTCTAAATGCTCTGGACAGTGAGATCCTGTATGCATTATTTCAGTCAATCGGAGAAAAGCGCCTGATTACGATAACGATTCGTCGTCAGGCAATCCATGTGCTGCCGCTGAAAATCTATATCGGCACACAGACCGGCCGGCAATATCTGCTGGCCTGGTCACCGTGGAAGAAAAGCTTCAGCTTTTACCGGGCAGATCTGATCGATAAGGTAAAATCAGATTGCCTGCAAACCGTTCCCGAGGATCTGGCCAACCGCCTGGACGCGTTCTGCGCGCATACATGGGGTGTTTCAGGAGGGGAAAGTGAAGACAGGGAACATATCGAAATGACTGTTTTTGCAGGATCGGATGAGTGCTTTATTGTGGAAAGGCTCGAGCGTGAAAAGCGGTGCGGAACGGTCAGCCGGGTGGATGATACCCACTGGAGGTTCAGCGCAGACGTATATGATGCGCTTGAAATGCTGCCATGGCTGCGGACATTTATCGGAAGAGTGACACAGCTGCAATGCAGTAATGAAGCGGTCGTGGCCCGTTTCCGGGAGGATGTAGCGGAAATGGCAATGATGTATGGAGGGGTGCGTGATGCTGTTCCATGAAATGTACGGAAGTTATTTCCAAGCTGCAGATGCCATCCTGAAAGAAGCAGTGCGCGGAACGCTGACTGGAAAAGAAATGAATGTGCTTGTACAAAGGTATGCTTTCGGAGAAAGCCTCCTTACGATTCCGGAGGGAATGGCCGGAGAAAAATGGAAGCTGCTTCACAGGGATTTCACGACGCCTCTGGAGGAGGTACCGGATATGCCGTTGACGATCCTGGAGAAGCGCTGGATGAAAGCGCTTCTCCAGGATCCGAGGATCAGACTGTTCGAGCCGGATTTCACAGGTCTGGAGGATGTGGAACCCCTTTTCACACCGGACATGGTTGTCTATTATGACCGGTATGCGAATGGAGATGCCTATGAGGACCCCGCTTATATCCGATATTTCCGTACAATCTGTCAGGCTTTGCGGGAAAGCCGTGATCTGCGCATAGGGTTTGAGACAAAGGACAAAACACAACCAGTATTGTCCCTGACACCTTACTACCTGGAATACTCGGAAAAGGATGACCGCTTTCGGCTGATCGCCTCCGGAAATGGGAAACGCTGGCTGATTAATCTGTCACGGATCATTTTCTGTGAGATCGCCGGCGGGAGTGAACTCAGAGCGCTTCCCCCGGCATCCATAGATATGGTCACGTTCGAACTGGAGGACCGCCGCAATGCTCTGGAGCGGGTACTATTACATTTTTCCCATCTGGAAAAGGAAACGAAGCGCCTGGATGATACACATTATCGTGTGACGCTCAAGTATGACCGGGCAGACCGTACGGAAATGGTGATCCGAATCCTGTCCTTTGGCCCGGTCATTAAGGTGATTGCGCCTGAGTTTTTTGTCGGGCTTATCCGGGAGCGGATCGAAAAGCAGCTTCGGATATCAGCACCGGAATAACAATGGCAAGTGCTAAAATGGTTCATGTTTTGCAAAAACGAATGACATTCCAGCTCAGTGCAGGTAGTATGATATCAGCCTTACCGCCGTCGCACGGTACGGGATTGATCAAAAAAGGAATCACCTCTTCCGGGTTCTCTTCCGAATTGAAGGCATGAACATTGTCATGGTGAAGGACGAGGTGTTCCTTCATGTGAAGATCGCCAAAGGAACGCAGATCTACGGATACACAGACCGCATCTGTAAGATCGCGGTTAACACAGAAGAGTGTAAGGCTTCCATCGTCTCCTGCGACAGCGACAGCATCGAGAATCGGTACATTTTCATAATCACTGCAGTCATAAACAGGTGAGTCGACAATCGCCTGCAGTGCGGTTCCACGTCCGTATCGGGAGGCATGCATGAATGGATAATAGATGGTCTGTGCCCAGCATCCCCCTTGATTGCGTGTCATGATCGGCGCGATTACATTGACGAGCTGTGCGAGACAGGCAATCTTCACGCGATCTGCATTGCGCATCAGGGTGATCAGCATGGAGCCGGCCAGCAGAGCGTCTTCAAAATTGTAGATATCTTCGAGGAGCGGCAGAGCCCGGTTCCATTTCCCACATTTCCAGATTTCTTCATCCTGTTCCCGGGAATGATACCATACATTCCACTCATCGAATGAGAGATGAATCTGCTTTTTGCTGTGTTTCTTTCCTCTGACAGCATCACAGATGGAAACAACACTGCGAATGAAATCATCCATATCCATTGTACGGGCGAGGAAACCGGCCGTATCTCCGGTGGGATTGCCATAGTACCGGTGCAGGGATACATAATCGATGTTCTCATAGCATTCGCTGAGCATGGTCAGTTCCCAGTCCCCAAACGTTGGCATTTCGGAGCTGGAAGATCCGCAGGCGACAAGTTCGATGGACGGGTCCACCCATTTCATCATTTTGGCAGCTTCATTTGCGACTCTTCCATATTCATAGGCTGTTTTCTGGCCCATCTGCCACGGCCCGTCCATTTCGTTTCCGAGACACCACAGTTTGATATTAAAGGGCTCCTTTCTTCCATTGGCGATCCTCATATCAGAAAAGCGGCTGTTTCCCTTGTGGTTGGCATATTCTACAATATCCCGTGCCTGTTGTGGACCACGAGTACCAAGATTTACAGCGTACATGATCTCGCTGTTTACTTTTTCTGCCCACTGTGCAAATTCGTGCAGGCCAACCTCGTTGGTTTCGGTTGTAAACCAGGCAAGATCCAGCCTTTTGGGACGGTTTTCTCTCGGCCCGACACTGTCCTCCCAGTGAAAGCCGGAAACAAAGTTACCGCCGGGATAACGTACCAGCGGAACATTCAGCTTTCGGACCGCTTCCATGACATCCGTTCGAAAGCCGGATTCGTCCGCCATAGGATGATCCGGCTCATAAATTCCACCATAGACGGCTCTGCCAAGGTGTTCGATGAATGAGCCGAACAGACGATGATCAATTCGCCCGATCTGAAAATCCCGATCCAGTATAATACTCGCTTTTTTCATAGGCTTATCCTTTCACACTGCCGGAGGTGAGGCCGGCAATAAATGTCTTCTGGGCAAAGAGATATACTATAATGATCGGTACGACTGCCATAACGGCACCGGGCATCAGCACATCAAAGGCATTTCCGTAGGGGGTAATGGTAGTTCCCATACCGATCGGGATCGTGAATTTTTCATTGGTGTTCAGCACGATCAGCGGCCACAGAAGATTGTTCCAACTGTTCATACAGGAAAGTATGGTCATGGCTCCGAAAGCGGGGATCATGTTTGGAACCATAATTTTAAAGAATACGCCATAATCGGTGCATCCGTCAATACGGGCGGCTTCCAGAAGTTCTTTAGGAAGTCCGAGAACATACTGGCGGAAGAAAAAAATCATAAAGGGAGGAACCAGGTATGGAAGCACAACCCCAAAATACGTATCCGTAAGATGAACCTTGATCAGCATTTGATAAAGGGGCAGCAGCAGAATTTCGAAAGGGACCATCATCAGGATCAGCACAAGTGTGAACACGGCATTACGTCCTTTGAAACGATACATCGCCAGGCCATATCCTACCATAGAAGAAAGTGCCAGACCAATTACAGTCTGCAGAATCATGATGATCAGGCTGGATTTGTACCAGTGCCAGTAAATCCCATCCCGGTAGGTGTTGAGAGCAGCATAGTTTTTGAAAGAAGAGATTCCGGGATCATAGGTGAGACTCAAACCGTTGCGCAGCATTTCCGTGCCCGGCTTCAGGGAACTGAGGAACATAAAGTAAAATGGAATCATCAGAAGAGCAGCTGTTACGAACATCAGCGCGGTAGCCAGTACGGATCTGGCACGGCGACGATTCCCGCCGATATGATTTGAAGATTTCATTTTAATCCTTTACTTGAGATTGGACAGAATGGATTAACGATAATCCTATTATCAAATCTATGTTATCGATAATTTATGCAAATATCAATATAATATTATTGCTATTTTTAAAAAAATGTGCAATATAACTAAAAGAGGGATGCTTTCTTCAACCAGAATCATTGCTGCCTCAAGGAAGTAATTCTTCCAATGTTGTTTTTTGCAGTATTTTCAGGTTATAATATTATGTATATTTGAGCAGTTTCCATGACAGGAAGAATGAGCATCGTTACGAGGAAGAAAGAATGAGAGCAACTGAAGGATATTGCAAAGGAATGCGGCTGTTCCGCTAACACGGTCTCGCGGGCGCTGCGCGGTGACCGGAGGATTTCCGAGGCGGTACGTACACTCGTGAAGGAAACAGCGGATCGTATGGGCTACATTCCGAATACAATGGCTGCATCCCTGCGATCCGGATATAGCCATATGATCGCGGTAATTGTTAATGACCTGCATAATCAGCACTACTGTGACCTGATCAATCAGATGGACCGGGAGCTGAGACAATTAAACTACACACTGATGATCCTGTGTATGCAGCTGGAGGATGATCTGGCAGAAAAGTTGATCCACACGGCGGTTTCTCTTGCCGTAGACGGAATCTTATATTTCCCGAGTGTCGGTCAGAGACATTATGTAGAGTATATGATTTCAAGTAAAATGCCTTTTGTTCTTCTTGACCGGCGGGTGAATGATCTTGAGGCCGATACGGTACGATGCGATGACGAAAGTGGAGGCTATCTGGCAGGGGAACACCTTATCAAACTTGGACATCGAAAATTTCTTTTTCTGTCGGGTGTGGATCTGAGCAGCTCGCAGATCGATCGTCTGAACGGCTTTATGAAAGCAGTTCGGCAATATGCACTTCCGGATGCGTGCGTACAGGTGATCCCGGGCGATGAGGTAGAGATGGCTCTGCGAAATAATAATCTTTCGAATCTGATTTTCCCGGGCGATTATACTGCAATTGTGTGCTTCCGGGATGAGGTGGCTTATCCCGTGATGAATGCACTGCGGGATCATGGCATAACCATTCCGGAAAGTGTTTCTGTAATCAGCTTTGATAACCTGTACGCAGAGAATCCTTCGAGGCCGCCGGTTACAAGTATTTACTGCGCCGGACACAGCATTGCCAGCCTGGGAGTAAAAATGCTGATGGAGCGGATTAAAGACCCGGCGATTACTCCTCGGAATATGATTCTTCCTGTGCAGATCTTTAATCATGGAACAACTGGTCCTGTTCATAAGGCTGACGAAAGGAGTGAAAGAAAATGAATCGAAGTGACAGGAAGTTTTTTTGTGTATTATATCTGATTGTACTGAGCATCACGATCTGCATGCCGATTTATGCGAAGGCCGGGAATCAAGAAGCGGCGCAGGCATACGGGAAAACATCCATGAATCTTTTCAGGGAGGTTGTGAAGAAATCCGATGTGAACGAGAACATCCTGATTTCTCCCGACTCAATCATCACTGCAATGACGATCGTGGAAAATGGTGCTGCCGGAAAGACTCTGAGTGAAATGAAGCACGCTTTTGGAGACGTCAGTGTAAAGAAATACAATCAGTATCTGTCCTCTGTGCATCAGTCGCTTTCGTCATCCAAAGCAATCACCTACAAGCCGGCCAATGCCATATGGTACAACAAGGATCACATCTCCGTTCAAAAGGCATTCCGAAGAAAAGTCAAGGCATCCTTTGATGCTGAAATCTCCGGAACGAGATTTGATGCACAGGCGGCAGAGAAAATCAATCGGTGGGTAAGCAGGAAAACCAGAAAGAAGATCCGGAAAATCATTGACAGGCTGGAGCCCTCTGACAGGGCGGTTATTGTCAATGCCGTTTATTTCAAAGGTGCATGGATGGATCCGTACGCAGGAACACACAGGAAAAAATTTACGGACGCAAAAGGGAACGCCACAACCGTAAATATGCTGGAGGGTACCGAAGACGAATACATTACTTTAAAAAGGGGGAAAGGTTTTGTAAAGTACTATTCCGGAGGAAAGACCGCGTTTCTGGGCATCCTTCCACCGAAGGGAATGTCGGTAAAGGAGTATGTGGCAGGCCTGTCAGAGAAGGACCTGATCAGCGCGTATAGAAAGCGAAAGACCGGAAATGTTATTGTAAGGACAAGAATGCCGGAGTTTACCTGTTCTTATGAGACCTCTATGAAAAAAAGTCTGCAGAGAATGGGGATCCGCAGGGCATTTACGAATCATGCAGATTTTTCAAAAATGTCAAACGGGGATATTCATATTGATGATGTCCTGCATAAAACCTACATAAAGCTGGATAAAAACGGAACAGAAGCTGCCGCCGTTACGGCAGTTGTCATGAAAGCGAACAGTGTCTGTCCGCAGATTGAGCCGAAGATCTACAGAGTATACCTGGACCGGCCTTTTGTTTATGCGATTATTGATACAGAAAGCGGGGCGCCCTTGTTTATGGGAGTCGTCAATCATGTTGCCTGATCTGCGCTTTTGGACAGATCAAAGCTTTTCAGAGATTCTGCTTTTCTGACAGGGCTTTCACGCTTGTTGCATATTCTGACGGTGACATTCCGGTAAGATTGCGGAATTGTCTGGAGAAAAACTGCACGGTGGAATATCCAAGGCGGACGGAGATCTGTGTGATTGACAGATCTGTACTGCGGATCAATGTCTTTGCCTGTTCGATTTTCAACTGATTATAATGCTCGATTACCCCATGGCCGGTTTCTCTTTTGTAAATGGAACAAAGGAGAGACCGGCTTATTAAATTGTCCTTGCAAATTTGCGAGATTTTCAGAGCATCGGAAAGATGATTGCGCAGATAAAGCTCAAGCCGGTCGAATAATTGCTTTTGACTGTTAAGCGTTGTCGTTTTCGAAATGTGCATATTTGTACCGATCATCCGACTGATCGATGCTTCATTTTTACTTCGCAGCATCAGATGCAGCAGGAAAGTGGTCAGCTCCAATACCATCATCTGCAGCATTTCGGGGTCGGCGTCAGGCTGAAAGGTCAGTTTGGTCAGATAGGGATCATCCATACGGCAGGAAAGACATTTTCTGGCGCGTGAAACGATGGAAGCAAGAAACGCACGCTCTTCCTCGTTTACGGAGAGAATCTTACCCCTGAAAAAATCCATGGCAGGACTTAAGCAGCGAAAGGAAAGAACAATCAGATTGGGCGTGTAGCTTCTGGCATGAACCGCATGAAATTCCATTGGTTGATGAAAGGCGATTTCATCCTTCTGCAGAAGTATTTCACGGTCACCTGCTGTGATGGATACCTTTCCTTTATCAACGAAGATAAATTCCCAGAAATTATGCTGTTCACCTGCAAAGGAAAAGTTTTTGGCGTATTCAAAATAATGGATTGAGTAAATTGTATTGATATCCAGAATAGATGGCAGGGTTGTTGGTATAAACTTGCCTGTATTATCCGCCGGTTTCTTCATGAGACCCCCATAATGCATAAAAAATGAAACGATATCTAAGGATATCTTGGTCAATAACATCATGAAAAGAAACGATAATATAAATTATAAGAACAAAAGTATAACAATGCAAGAGAGAAAAGAGGTAAAATAAAAAATAATACGATACTATTAATGAAGGAGGGGTCCTGAAATGATACAATTTGGCACTGGCGGCTGGCGGGCGATTATCGGTGACGAATATACGAAAGCAAATTTAAGACTCCTGGCGGCTGCCTTGGCAGAAAAGATGGTTGCAGAACATGCGACGGAGCATGGAATCGTGATCGGATACGACCGTCGATTCCTGTCCAAGGAATCCATGCAGTGGATGGCTGAGGTGTTTGCCGCACAAAACATTAAAGCGTATCTGATCAATAAGTCCTGCCCGACTCCGTTGGCGATGTTCTACAGCAAGGAACATGATATGCCGTATGGAATGATGGTAACTGCCAGTCACAACCCTGCTATATATAATGGTGTAAAGCTATTCACAAAAGGGGGCCGGGATGCTGATATTACTGTGACCCAGGATATTGAACGTATTGCTGCACGTATTGAGGCATCAGGAGAGCTAATCAAGTCGATTCCGTACATCGATGCCAGAGAGCAGGGACTGATTGAAGAGATCTATCCGATCGATGATTATATTGACAGTATTCTGAATGAGGTCAATACGAAAGCAATTCGGGGGGCGAGATTGAAGGTCGTTCTGGATCCGATGTATGGTGTGAGCGAAACAGCAATCAAGACGATCCTGATTACCGCCCGCTGTGAAGTGGAAACGATTCATGGGCGTCATGATACCCTTTTCGGAGGGCATCTGCCGGCACCCAGCGAGGAATGGATGCGGGAACTGATGACGACTGTGATAGAAGGAAACTATGACATCGGGATCGCAACGGACGGAGACGCCGACCGCATCGGTGTAATCGATAATAATGGAAGATATTTATCTCCGAATGATCTCCTGGTTGTGCTTTACTATTACCTGGTAGAGTACAAACACAAACACGGACCGGCTGTCCGAAATCTGTGCACCACGCATAAACTGGATCGCCTGGCAGAGATGTTCGGGGAAAAATGTTATGAAGTACCGGTTGGTTTTAAACACATTTCCTCAAAGATGCTGGAAACAAATGCATTGTTGGGCGGCGAATCCTCAGGCGGTCTGGCGGTCAGGGGGCACATTCACGGGAAAGACGGTGTCTATGTGGCGGCGCTTCTTGTAGAAATGCTGGCGGTGACCGGGAAAAAAATGTCCGAGATATTTGATGAAATTGCAGCGAAAGTCGGAAAAACGGCTTTTGTTGAGAACAATTATCGGTTCCGCCCGGAGGATCGGGAACGTTTTCTTCAAATGATTATGGAAGAAAAACAGGTACCAGAGCTACCGTTTCGAATTGAGAAGATTAGCTATATGGACGGATGTAAGGTTTTTTTTGAGAACGGGGGCTGGGTATCCATACGGTTCTCGGGAACAGAACCACTGCTCCGGGTCTTCTGTGAGATGCCTGAAAAAGAAATGGCAGATCAGGTCTGTGTACTCTATCAGGCGTTTCTCGGTTTAAAGGATTAATTAATATGGAAGATATCACAAAGGAGTTGTTATATACTGCTGCCAGTGCATTTTCATTCGATGGACAGTGCATCGGACTATCGCAGAATACGGAAGGACATATCAACGATACAACGATCCTGACCTATTGTGATCAGGAACAGGAAAAGCGTTATGTTCTGCAGCGGATCAATACAGGGATTCTGTACAATCCGGAAGAGCTGATGGATAATATCGTCAGGGTCACCGCCTTTCTGAAGGAGAAGATCGCTGCTTCCGGAGGAGATCCGCAGCGCGAAACATTGACAGTGATCCCGACCAAAGACGGGAAGAATTGTTTCGCGGATGAACAGGGAAATTACTGGAGAGCATACAATTATATAGAAAACACCATTTGCTATGATAAGCCGGACAAACCGGTATATTTTTACCGGAGCGCACTCGCCTTTGGACGATTTCAGAATCTGCTGGCGGACTTTCCTGTCGAAACGCTGCATGAAACGATCATCGGTTTTCATGATACCGGAAAGCGATTCGTACAGTTTCAACAGGCTGTTTCGGACGATCTTGCCGGTCGAAAACATCTGGTGGAGCAGGAGATCGAGTTTTTGTTGAAGCGGGAAGCATATACGAAAAGCTTTGATGATCGTACAGATCTTCCTGCCAGAGTTACACATAATGATACCAAGCTGAGCAATGTTCTGTTTGATCGGGAGAGTGGTGATGCGCTCTGCGTAATCGATCTGGATACCGTGATGCCCGGGCTTTCGCTTCATGATTTCGGGGATGCGATCCGTTTCGGCGCCTGCAGCGCTGCTGAAGATGAACCGGACTTGAAGAAGGTATCTTTTGACAAAAAAATGTATGATCTCTATCGCCAGGGATATCTTGAAGCTTGTCAGGAGCAGCTTACAAAAAGAGAGATCGAACTGCTTCCGATGGGAGCAAAGGTGATTACCTATGAGCAGGCTCTGCGGTTCCTTGCAGATTATCTGAACGGGGATATCTACTATCGGACGCAGCGGCCGGAGCAGAACCTCGACCGGACGAGAACACAATTGAAGCTGCTTGCAGATATGGAAAGAATGATCTGATCGTGCATCACGTCAGCATTCACAACAGGCTGACGAAAATAATATTTTTTAAAGAGGAGGGATAACATGAAAAAAAGGGTAATGGCAGTATTGATGACATCAGCAATGGTGCTCGGCTTATCCGGCTATGCAGCTGCTGAAGAAGCGGTTACATTAAAGCTGGCAACATCTTTGTATGTTGAGTCAAATCATCAGGCGGTATTTGACAAACTCCTGGAAGCTTATAACGCACAGAATCCAAATGTAAAGGTCGAAATATACGGTGAAGGCTACGATGGATTCTGGGATGGCATCACCACGGAAATCGCCTCCGGTACAGAGGGTGATATTCTGCAGATCACTCCGTCCGAACTGAATTCGTATTATGCGCTGCGCGAGGGTGGTGCATTCGAAACGCTGGACGATTACATTGCGGCGTCCGAGATCGTATCTGAGGATGGCCAGGTCGGTCAGAATGAGTGTGTGATCGACGGACATAATGTGGCACTTTCCAACTATTCCTATGGCAGTGCGGCGATCTTCTATCGGAAATCCATTCTGGAAGAGTGCGGAATTGATCCGGCTGCTATCGCCAATACGGATGATTTTGTAGAGGCACTTCGTGCTGCAGTGGATAAAGGGTATACCGGCATGGGCATTGTAGTCGGGTCTCACACCTTTACCTGGTCCGAGTGGGGAAGATTCTTTGTGCGTGCAGTAAGCGGTATCTTCTTCCAGGATGAGGCCGGCCCGTATTCTGCTGACACTATCAACTGCAATGCACAGGAAGTGGTTGATATGGCAAAATGGTGGCAGAGCCTGATTTCTGATGGTCTGGTCGTAAGCGGAACGGATAAGTCGGATGCCCGCCAGATTTTCTGGAACGGCGAAGCCGCATTCTGCATGGATGGCCCGTGGTTTATCGGCATGACGCAGGATGCAGGAGAGGAAGTCTGGAATGATACAGGAGTTATCTCTCTTCCGATGGTATCATATAATGGCGAAGAGTACACCCCGGCTCCGGTTAACTATCCGTATATCATGACCATCAGTTCCAATTGCGAGCATAAGGATGAGGCATGGCAGTTCATTGAGTGGATGGCCTCTGAAGAAGCTCAGAAGATCATTGGCGAATGCGGTATGATTCCGAGTGTAAAATCCTACTCTGAAAGTGATGAGTATATGAGTGCTTATCCGATGCAGGCGGATATGCTTCAGTATTCCAACAACTATGTACTGACCCCGAATCCGACAACACCCGCATTCTCCGAGCTGGAGTCGATTATGAACGAAGCCTGTCAGTCCATGTTTGGCGAAGACCTTGCGGATCCTCAGGAGACCCTGGACGAAGCAGCAGAAGAGATGAAGAGTGTGATGGAGGAATGGGAGTAATCTTGCGTTATCATCTATAATGCATTACGTCTTCATATAATTATGATTGACAGATCATAGGGAAGGAGGCCGGAACCATAACCGGTTTCGGCCTCCAAAAGCGTGAAGGAGCTGGTCCCGTGAGAGACAGAAAGAAAACAAAACTCGGAAGAAATAAATACGGATATATATTCGGATGGCCTTTGATCCTGGTAATGCTTGCATTACTGATTTATCCGATTGTCAGGATTTCAGTAATGAGCTTTCAAAATTGGTACCTTCTTCGTCCTGCTAAGAACGGCGTATTTATCGGTCTGGATAATTTCAGAAAACTGTTCCACGATAAGTATTTTATCGCTTCTGTAAAGAAAACGTTAATCTATATTGTAATTACAGTGCCATTTCGCTATGTGCTGGGATATGCTACTGCAATTATGTTAAATCGAAAATTTGTCGGCAGAACCATTGCGAGGGGAATCATTGTAATCCCTTGGGCAGTACCGGAAGTCGTGACCTGTCTGATCTGGATGCTGATGATGCAGAAGGATTATGGGATCATTAATACAGAGCTGATCCGCTTTGGCCTGATTTCATCCGGAATTGGGTGGTTGACCAGTAACAAAGTGGCAATGACCTCTGCCGTTATTGTAAATATCTGGAAAGGTTTTCCTTTCGTTGCGGTAATGCTTCTTGCAGGGCTGCAGAGCGTTCCGCAGGATCTTTATGAGGCTGCCATGGTGGATGGCGCATCCGACTGGAAGCAGTTCTGGCACATAACGATTCCGCAGCTGAGACCGATTTCAGCGGTTGTATTCATGCTTCTGATCGTCTGGACGATACGTGATTATGGAATTGTGTATGTTCTGACAGGAGGCGGTCCAAGTCGGGCAACGGAGATCCTTACCATCTACATGTATAAGGAGGCATTTAACGATTTCAATTATGGGATCGCAGCTGCCTGTGGGTTCCTTATGATGATCGTAGTCCTGATCTTTGTTGTCTTTTATCTTAAAGCGCAAAAACAGGAGGGCATGGAATTATGAGGGCTAAAAAGCGCAGAAAGGATATCATTACCTACATCTGCATAACCATTATCTGCCTGTTCTGCCTGCTCCCGGTCGTCTGGATGGTATCCTGCTCATTCCGTCCTACTGGAGAAATATACAGTAAGGGTGTAACGTTGCTGCCGAAAAGTTTTACGTTGGAAGGGTATATTAAGCTTTTCACAGAAAAATCTTCAACCGTTGATTTCTGGGCATGGGTAAAGAACAGCCTGATCGTCGCATCTGCTTCCTGTATTTTTGGGTTGTTGGTAGCGTGTTTTGGCGGATATTCACTGTCCAAGTTTCGCTACCCAGGGAGAATGTCGATTGCTTATACAATCGTTGTCGCTCAGGTTATTCCGGGGACACTGCTGTTGATCCCTATGTATATTCTGATGAGCAGGCTGCAGATGGTGGACACATTTGTCGGATTAACGGTCCTGAATATTTCGTTTTCGGTTCCGTATTGTACCTGGATGATGAAGGGATACTACGACGGGATACCATTTTCCCTGAGTGAATCAGGCGCAGTTGACGGTGCAAGCCAGTGGCAGATATTCTACCGTATCGTGATGCCTCTTGCCAGGCCTGGGATTGCAGTAACAGCGTTTTTTTCATTTGTAAACTCCTGGAATGAGTATCTGTTTGCCAGTGTACTGATGAAATCGTATCAGTTATGGACGCTGCCGGTAGGTCTTTCCAGTTTTAAGGGACAGTACACTGTTGACTATACGACTATGATGGCGGGAGGATCGTTCATTACGATCCCGATCATTATTTTATTCCTGCTTCTGCAGAAGCATCTTGTTTCCGGAATGACAGCCGGAGCAGTAAAGTCATAATGCTCTGTACAACCGGGAATCAGAATTACCAGGCATCAGCAACCGTCCTCGTATACGAATAGACGATTGTATGAGAATAATAACATCAGAATTCTAAACCTAAGGAGGAAATGAAGAATGTATCGTATTGGTATCGTAGGTGCCGGCATCAGAGGGAAAATGTATGCGCAGACGATCGAACAGGATCAGTATGCCGAGCTAGTTGCCATCAGTGATACCTATCAGCCGACGCTTGCTCAGGCGCTGGAGCTGATCAATGATGAAAAGGTAAAAGGATTCACGGATTACAAGGAAATGATCGATACCTGCAATCTGGATGGTATCATTGTTGCTGTACCGGATTTCCTGCATCACGACCCTGTCATTTATGCTGCGGAGCATAAGGTGAATATCCTTTGCGAGAAGCCATTCTCTACAGATGTAAAGGAATGTGAGGAGATGCTCGCAGCAGTAGAGAAAAACAATGTGATCTGTATGGTCGCATTTGAGAATCGCTGGAACGAACCGATGGTGGCGATGAAAAATTACATAAACAGCGGAGCACTCGGAGATATCATCAACGTAAATGCACGCCTGAATGATAAGATCCTGGTTCCGACGGATATGCTGAAATGGTCCAAGGGATCGAGCGTTGGCTGGTTCCTGTTCCCGCATCTGCTAGATCTGATTATGTGGTATAATGGAGGCAAGAAGGTAAAACAGGTTTATGCAGTCGGAACAAAGAAGGTTCTTACAAAGATGGGGCTGGATATCTATGATTCCATGCAGGCGACCGTAACCTTCGAGGATGACACGAATGCGACATTGACTTCCAGCTGGGTGCTTCCGAACAGCATGGCCCTCACCTATGATCTCAAGATGGAAATTATTGGCGAAAAATCCACCGCCTATATCAACACACATGATCAGTGTGTCCGCACCTACAGCGATCATGTCGAAAACCTGCACTCGATTGGAACACCGATTGACGGGATGCTGATCGGAAATTCGAATTTTATGACTCATCACTTTATTAATGTACTCAGAGGTGCAGTAAAATTGGAAGCTACTGCACAGAAAGGTGTCTACAATACAAAAGTAATTGCTGCGATTCATGAATCTGCTGCTGCAGGAGGAAAAGTGATTCGCATTGAGGAGTAAATCTTCTTGATTTTATGAAACCGAAAGAATGAAAGTAAATACGGCCCAGCACTGGCCAGTGCCGGGCTACGTTTTTTCTCTGTTATTATATATGTCATAAATGATTACCAATGGTGAGTTTATTTGAGAATGAGGTTATGATGATAAGATCAATGGATAAGGAAAAGAGAAGATATCAGATTTCAACGGTATCTGGGGCATCTACTTTAAACAGGCTCTGGAGTAGGGATCTGGAAAAGAAAGCCGGCTACCCATCTTTTCAGATCCAACATTGGCGAGAAGAGGGAGCAGTAGGTCCAGAGACACACGGACGGGTTCTGTATATACCGAACTACGGGCTGGATGTCGCAATGTGGTGCTACGAAGAAAATCCGAGAGCCTTGTATCATAACCCAAATGATTTTGTTCATACAGACAGCTGTATGGAAGCATTTATCAATGTATTTCCACAGACGCCGTCGTATGGATATATCAGTGTGGAGATGAACCATAATGGTGCATCCCACTGCTCCTTTGGGACCGGTCGTTTTACCAGACAGTTTATTCTGCAAAGAGGCCTTGCGCATCCGGAGGTACAGGTTACCGATTTTGAAGAAGAAGGGCAAAGAGCATGGAGTGTGCATGTACTGATCAAAAAGGCTCTGCTGGAAGCTCTTTATGAACGCCCGCTCTGTCTGGAAGCAGGGCATGTGATGAAGGCAAATTTCTATAAGTGTGGTGATCATACAGACCAACCGCACTGGGGCAGCTGGTCAAAGGTGGAAAAACTGGATTTTCATACTCCGGAAACATTTGGAGAATTGGAAATCGTCTGATTAAATTCCGGAAGAGGATATCCATTTATGAGAATTACGGATGCACATATTCATTATGACAGGAGTCTGGGGGAGAAGCGTGTTTTAAGCGCACTTGCATATGAGAATGCCGATCGGGCTGCCTTTTTATGTATCCCAAAAGGGACTGACAGCCGGATGGACTGCGTGATTGATGATGCACTCCAGTTTGCCGGGGAGGCCAGCCGATCAGGGATCACAATTGATGTGTTTGGCGGAATCGACCGTACGATCTATCAGAATGCCGGCTCAACGGAAAAGATGGCGGAAGAACTGCATGACCAGTTCTGCCGGCTGATCGATCGCGGCTGTGTTGGCATCAAAATGCTCGAAGGAAAACCAAATATCCGAAAGATGTGTCCGATCCCGGATTTTGACAGCAAAGCATGGGCGGATTACTGGAGGGAGGCTGAAAAACGACAGGTTCCGATCATTATGCATGTAAATGATCCTGAATCCTTTTGGGATGCCACCAAAGTGGACGCTTTTGCAAGATCGGCAGGATGGTTTTATGATGCTTCATATGTGAATAACGAAGATCAGTATGCGCAGATAGGGCGGGTTCTTGCAAAATACCCGAGGCTGCGGATTTTATTTCCACATTTCTACTTCATGTCGCTTCAGCTGGAGCGTCTCTCAGATATTTTTGAGCGTTATCCAAATGTATATACGGATGTAACACCCGGGACGGAGCTTATTTTGAATCTCGGCAGCAGGAAAATGCACGAGGCCGCGGTCTCCTTCTTTACCAGATATCAGGATCGGATCCTCTATGGGACAGACATCGGTGGGCGCCAGGTGATCCGGGAAAACGCTGTTTTGCTTTCCATCGAAGAAAGTCATGCCAGGGCAGATCTGGTTCGAACGTTTCTGGAAACACAGGAGGATTATCTGCAACGGGACGATGGCGCATATTTTACCGGGCGCGGAGATGTAAAGCTTATCGGACTGGGGCTTTCGAAGGACATCCTGGAAAAAATCTACCGAAAGAATTATGAGCGGTTTGTAAATCGCTGCCTCGATGCATAGATCCTTTTTACTGTAAGGGTTGTCAGGACGATACTGATTACATCCGTGATTCCGGTGAAGACATCAAGAATCAGGATATCGTAACTGAGCCAGATGGCCAGATTGATGAAGTTATTGATCTTGACGGGAATCTCTCCCCTCATGTAATAACTGCATATGGAATACTGGACAGTTGCCAGAATTGAGAGATATCCGACAAATCCGCTTGTGTTGGTCATCAGTCCAAAGACAAGTGCAAGAACACTGAAAAGAAAACAAAAAGCCGGTTTATATTTTCCGGTTGCCACCAGAACATTACGCAATGCATTGATCAGCATCATAATAATACTGGGATATACCCCGAAAAAATAAGAGGCAGCAGCATATACCAGACATTGGCCAACCTGATACCAGTATGTGCGGTCCGGATCTTTCGTCCAGGAGGAGGCAAAGGTAAAGCATGCTGAGATCAGTGAAAGGATGGTTGCAATCATGTAATTGGTCATCTGGAGGATCCTCCTGGCGTCACATATAAATCTTAATTGTGAACTGCTTCATTATAACAGAAAACAAGGCAGGAGGACATGATGACATCATAAAATAACTTTTACATTGGCGGGCGGAAGAAGATTGGAAAAATATCAGGAGGAAAGTATATGCCTGGACCGGGAAGGCCATCCGGCCATTTTGCCAGAGGATACCTGACAGAGGAAGAAAAAAAGAACCGCCCAAAGGTAACATTTGCCCTGCTGCAGCGGATTTTTGCCTATCTGAAGCCCTACTGGAAGCAGATGGCGCTTGTTCTGATATGTATTGTTATCTCTTCAAGCTTTTCACTGATGCCTTCGATCCTGACGGGAAAGATCATAGATGAGGGACTGATCGGCGGCAGCATGCGCCTGTTGATCCTTTATATTGTTCTGTCATTGGGCCTGACGCTTGGATCAAATTTGATCGGAGTTGCGGAGAGCTATCTCAACACCTGGATTGCGCAGCATATCATGTATGATATGCGCAACCAAATGTTCCGGCACCTTCAGAATATGTCTCAGCGCTTTTTTACCTCCAGCAATCAGGGAGATATTATTACGCGGATGACAAGTGACATCGATGGGGTGCAGTCAGTCATTGCAAATACCTATACCAGTATTCTTTCGAATGTGATCACCTTGAGTGTTGCATTGATTGCCATGTTTCAGAAGAACTGGATTCTGGCGCTGTGCGGCATCATCGTTATTCCCTTGTTTGTCCTTCCGACGCGGATGGCAGGCAGGACCAGATGGGAGCTGACGCAGGAAGCCCAGGCCTGCAATGATGAGATCAACGGGATCCTGAACGAAACGCTTTCCGTAAGTGGCCAGCTGCTGGTGAAGCTCTTCGGGAAAGAAGATTACGAATACAGCAGATATGAGCAGATGAACCGGAAAATGATCGGGTTGAACATCCGCGAGAGAATGGCAGGCCGCTGGTTTTTTGTGATTATTTCCACGTTTTCCAGTATTGGCCCCATGCTGCTGTATCTGGTTGGCGGGATCCTGATGATGCGCTATGATTCCAGCCTGACGGTTGGGGATATTACTGTTCTTGTTGCACTTTTGGGCAGAATGTACGGACCGGTTAATCAACTGCTGAACATTCAGGTGGACTGGATTCGGTCTATGGCATTGTTTACCAGAATTTTTGAATATCTGGATCTTCCCGTGGAAGTGAAGAACATTCGGTATCCTGTTTCTCCGAAAAAGTCCAGAGGTGAGGTGACCTTTGAACAGGTCTGGTTCGGGTATGAGCCGGATCGGATGATCTTGAAAAATATTAATCTGTCCCTGAAAAGTGGTCAGTGTATTGCTTTGGTAGGACCGTCCGGATCCGGAAAGAGCACGATTGTTAATCTGATTCCGCGGCTGTATGATACCTCAAAAGGAAGAGTATTGTTTGATGGGCATGATGTGAAGAAGCTGGATCTTCATTATCTGCGATCACACGTTGGGGTTGTGACACAGGAAACATACCTGTTTAATGCTTCAATCCGGGATAACCTGTTATATGCCAGGCCGGAAGCAACTGAGCAGGAAATGATAGAATGTTGTAAAAAGGCAAATATTTATGACTTTATCAGACAGCAGCCTGAGGGATTTGATACACTTGTCGGCAACCGGGGACTGAAACTCTCCGGCGGTGAAAAACAACGATTGTCTATCGCCAGGGTTCTACTGAAAGATCCGTCTCTCCTGATTTTTGATGAAGCAACTTCCGCTCTGGATTCGGTATCCGAAAGACTTATTCAGGATGCAATCGAGCCGCTGATCAAAAACAGAACCAGTATTCTGATTGCGCACCGCCTCTCCACAATACTGGCAGCGGATGAGATTCTTGTGGTAAAAGAAGGAGAGATTGTCGAAAGAGGAACGCATGACCAGTTGGTAAATGCGGGAGGAACATATCAGGAACTATATGAGACGCAGTTTACGCTTCCGGGAACGGGACAAAATGGTCAGCCTTATAAAGGATAAACCCCCAATTCTCCGGATATACATCGATCCTGTCCATGGAAGACAGCCGGATAAAACTTTATGACCTGAAGGACGGAAAAAGCATCTGTCAGATTGAACATCCGGGCAGTATTCTTCAGATCGAGATGCCACGTTCGGGGAATGGCAATCTTTATGTCCTGGGATATGATGAACTGACGGTATACCATGTTGAAGAAACCGCTGCAGCGGGCATTGAGGCTGCGGCTGTGCGTTCTCTCAGCCTGGAGCCTGAGAATACTGAGTATTGCGGGGGATTTGTGCTGATGGAATGAAAAAAGAAAAGATAAAAAGGAACGCTTTCCGTATTTATAGTGGAGAGCGTTCCTTTTTTATGGAATGCTTTTCGGTTTCCTAATAATTTTACATGCAATAATATTTATGAAACATATCCCTCAAATGCAGCAGCACCGATCACAGAAACAGCAATCATCACGAGTACGAGTGTAGACATTTCAATACCTCCTTCTTTGTTCCTTCTGTTCCTTTGTTGATATCATTATATTTTGATTTAAGTCCTAAATAAACATATATAAAGACAAATAATATAATTATATAGACATATCCGGTTGATTATAACGATTGAGTTGTTATATAATGAAAACCAGTTACCCGTATAAATTTGATTTTTGGATTTACTTTTGTCATAATATATTTATCGGAATCGTTTAAAACGCGATTTTTTGATGATAAAGAAGCAGAACAGGGGGATCACGTTCGTTATGGAAGAAAGATTACCAAAAAGAAATGAAGTGCCGAAGGAGCTTACCTGGCAGCTGGAAGATATTTTTTCGGATACAGATGCCTGGGAAAAGGAAATGAACGAGGCAGCAGCGCTGGCAGAGCAGGCAGCTTCGTTTGAGGGAACGCTCGCACAGAGCGCGGAAAATCTGCTCGGGGTAATGAAAGCCTATGAAGCATGTCTGCTCAACCTGGACAGAGTATCAGGATATGCCAGTATGCGTCACGATGAAGACACCGGTAATGCACAGCACCAGGCACTGGAATTGAGAGTGCAGAGCCTCTGGGCGCAGACGATGGAAAAGCTGGCATTTCTTGAACCGGAGATTCTGGAACTTCCGGAGGACAAGCTGAATGCTTTCTTTGAGGAGCAGCCTTGCCTGAAAACATATGAAATAACGATCCGGGAAATCGTCCGAATGCGTGCACATTCCCTTTCCAAAGAAGCAGAGCAGCTTCTGGCCGGCGCGGGAGAAATGGCACAGACGCCCTCCAACGCTTTTGGCATGCTGGCAAACGCAGATCTGAAATTTCCGTCTGTAAAGGACCGTGACGGGAAGGACATACAGATCAGCAACGGGCGGTTTGTACCGCTGCAGATGTCTTCGGACCGGGAACTGCGCAAAGAAGTATTTGAAAAGTTTTATACAAGATACAGTGAATTTGCAAATACCTGGGCGGCATTGTATGACGGGCAGGTAAAAAAGCAGCTTTTCTATGCGCGTGCCAGAAAATATCCATCCGCTTTTGAAGCAGCAGTCGATGCCAATCATGTGGATCCTGCAGTTTGCGACCGACTTTTTGAAAGCGTCCATAAAGGTATGGATAAGATGCACCGTTATGTTGCACTGCGCAAAAAGCTCCTGGGTGTTGATGAGCTTCACATGTACGATGTATATATCCCGATGGTCAGCGACTATGACCGCAAAATATCTTATGAAGAAGCAAAACAGCTGTCTTTGGAAGCACTCTCGGTTCTGGGGGAAGAATATATTTCCGTGGTACGCAAAGCCTATGATGACCGCTGGATCGATGTAAAGGAAAATGAAGGGAAGCGTTCCGGTGCATATTCTTCCGGCGTTTATGATGTACATCCCTATATGCTTCTGAATTATACGGATACCCTGGATGACGTGTTCACACTGGTTCACGAGATGGGACATTCCATGCATACCTGGTATTCCACCCACAACCAGTCCTTCCTGGATTCGCAGTACAAAATATTTGTAGCGGAGGTAGCATCAACGACCAATGAAATTCTTCTTCTGGAATATCTGCTCACGCGGGCACAGGACAAACGGGAGAAGGCATACCTGATCAATCACTATCTGGAAAGCTTTAAAGGAACCCTTTTCCGTCAGACGATGTTCGAAGAATTCGAACGTAAAACCAATGAGCTTGCACAGCAGGGCACTCCACTGACTGCACAGCTGCTGAGCGAAATCTATCTGGAGCTGAACCGGAAGTATTTCGGGGACGAGATGGTATCGGATCCGCTGATTGCCTATGAATGGTGCAGGATTCCGCATTTTTACTACAACTTCTATGTCTATCAGTATGCGACCAGCTTTGCGGCTTCCGTTGCCATCGCCCACCGGATTCTGGAAGAGGGCGAGAAGGCAGTAAAGCCTTACCTGTCCTTCCTGAAGAGCGGATGTACCTCCGATCCGGTCAGCCTGCTTAAAATCGCCGGCGTTGATCTTTCGACCTCGCGCCCTGTCGATGAAGCACTGGAGGTGTTTGGAAAGGCAATCGATGAGATGGAGCGTCTGATCGGATAAACGATCGATACATCATAGTTATTAAGGAAAAGAACGGGCACTTTGCCTTACGATCCGTACACAGGCGGCTTGTATAAAGCAGAAAGGGCGATATGAAGATCACTGTCAGAGAAAATCATATGGAGGAGATTGAAGAAATCCGACCCGAGTTTCCGTATACCTGTCACCATGTGGAAATGAAAAACACGAGGGTTCCCTGGCACTGGCATGAGGAGCTGGAATTTGACCGGATTCTAACCGGAGAGGTACAATTAAAAACTGCCGGGCGTTCCATGTCCTTTCGGGCCGGGGAAGCCTATTTTACAAATGCAAATGTGCTCAGTTCTCTGGAAGGAAGCAGGGAGACTGTACTGAAATCTCATATTTTCCACCCGGTATTTCTGACGGGGCATTACCACAGTGTTTTTGAAACGAACTATCTGGACCCTGTTCTTCACAACCGAAAGATCGAAATTATTGCGATTCGTGGTGAGAGCCGGCCACAGAAGGATATTCTTAATCTATTAAAAAAAGCGGAAGCGCTGTGGGGGCAGACCGGTCAGGAAATGTGGCTTCGGAATATCTTTTCCGAAATATGGATGGCTTTGATGGAGGAAATCCGCAGCCTGAAAGAAGAGGAACGGGCAGTGCCTTCCCGGGATCAGGAGCGGCTCTTTACGATGATCTCCTATATTCAGGAGCACGCTGCGGAAAAAGTTACACTGGAGCAGATTGCGGCAGCTGCAGCAGTCGGCACCAGAGAATGCCTGCGCTGCTTCCGAAAGGGCATTAATGAGACTCCTTTTGCCTACCTGATGGAATATCGTGTTGAAATGGCACAGCGTCTGCTCCGGCAGACCGATGTATCGGTCCTGGATATTGCAAATGAAACCGGGTTTTCCAGCAGTGCATATTTCGCGAAAATCTTTAAGCGGACCACCGGGATGACTCCTGTACAATACAGGAAACGAATGCATCTGGAAGCAACACATGAATGAGCTTTGAGAGGAGAAGGCGAATATGAAAAAACGGCAACTATATGGATTGCTCATGACCGGAATGTTATCCTGTTTTTATGCTTCTGCTGGTCTTACGGCGGAAACCGAAACTGCTGTCACCTCAGTCAATGTAGATGATTCTCAGGATAAATGGTTTACGTACCGTTACGCAGATGCCCAGGAGGCATCACAGCTGCTCCTGTCCAATCGGGATTAAATTCCTATGCGACCTTCAAAATTGACGGAAAAGATATAGACTGTGTTACCGTGTTTACTGTAACCAAACCCTTTGAAAAACCAGGAGACAACTTCTTTTACCGACAGCAGACCGGTCTTGTACCAATTGACGACCTCTCCGTCATGTACAAAGCAGAGGATGCTTCGAATTTCTATGATATATTCGGATATAATACAGTTTATGTGATCGATCCGGAGGAAACGTTGGCGGACAACTTCAGTTATACCATCATTGAGGGATTAGATCAGGAATGGTATCAAACACCGGAAATGATCCGGGCAATTGACAAGTTATTAATCGAACATTCGTATCTATGACAACTTCAAATGCCCAGCCTGGTAAGAGATAGGGCAGCACATTCAACAGAAGTGTGCATAAAAATATTATCATTGAACATATCAGTAAACCCCTGGCAATCGTTGCAGGGGTTTTTTATAAACCTGGAAGGCGTTTTTTGATCTTGCTTTTGATCTTGTAATATTGTATGATTTTGTATTATCATATTTAATAATGATAATCAGTATTGTAGAGAATGCCTTTGTGTAGTATTATCAATATTAATTATAATAAATACTGAGAAATGTATTCGGAGATCATACAGATGAAATACAAATTAATCGGAATCATGAATGATGACCCGTCTGTGATCCATGACCGGATCAATATCATTAATCAGGCAATCGCATCCAGCGGCATTCGTCTTGAGTTGACAGACATTGATGAAGAAAGCATCCTCCTGGGAATAAATTATCCGGACGATAAAAATACGCGAAATGCCGGCAGAAAACGCAAAGCCATTTTTCCGGGGCGCGAAGTCACTGTCCGGGAGGTCCGGCAGATGATCAAAGAAAAAGGGCCTGTCCAAACCGCCGAATTTCTCGGCATTGGACAGGCAACCTTATACAGAAGACTGCGGGAATATGGAGATCATGAGGACTGGATTTTGTAAATGAAGACGTAGGGAGCCCCTGCGATCTATACGTGAAACGCGAGTTTATCAAATAGATTATCCTGTTTTTCGTTGATTCACATTAGATTTGTATAATCTCTGAGTGCATTTATCAAAATGCTGCGATGGACATTTGCTCCAAGGTATTTATGTACGATCCGCAAAATCTCCTGATCAGAAATGGAATCAGACGTATATTCCGGATGAACGGTTTCCTTCAGAATTGCAAGCGGGCTGATCGTTTCAGGCATCTTTTTATAAACGCCGTAGCCGTTAGCACGGACTGCCCGGCTGCCGGTGTTTTCAATTGCCTTTCTGGTTTTCGCCCAGGCATCCAGAATATGTTTCCGGCTGACCTGATGCTCCTGCGCATAGGAAATCAGAGAATCCGTCACTTCATGATCGCCTTGTCCCATCCTGCTAAGAGAGATAATTGTATCAATTGCAAGATGACACTCGGCTAGCGGCTGCACGTCTTCACAGCGTTCCCTGGCCGACCGTTCATAACGGCTGTATGTGTCCCCGGCGGAACGGATCTTCCAGATAGAAAGCTCAGAAATCGCATAGTGCGATGCCATATACCTTACCCATTCTGTAAAAGATCGGTGCCCGGCTTTCACCCACAGCCGTTCCTTTTCTACTCGCTTGATCAGCTCATAGGACAGCTTCCACGACTTTCCATCAGAACGAATGATAATGGCGATCCGATTCTCGATTGTATCAAGTGAATCATCCTGAAATACAGGTACCATACTTTTCCCTCACATATTGACGAAGCCTTACCAAGTCCTTTTACTTTATCATTTTACTATATCCGATATAGTAAATTCAACCTCGTTTTTTTCTGACGAATCATGGCCGCTGTATTTCCAAACACTTTATATAATAGAATGAAGGAATAAAAAGAGACCCCCTGATCCTCATGGACCAGAAGGCCTGCCATAAACGGTCTGCAAGTATTAAACTTGAAATAGATTTGCCCGAAACTGCCGGATTATTTGTTCAGGACAAGCTTTCCGAGCGCATCCGCATGGAGGATCGCATCATACATCTCACACGGCTGTACATCGCCTGCGAGGTTGTGGATGGTTTCTCCCGGTACACATGCACTCTCTGCGATCTTCATGACCTGCTCCGGTGTTGTGATACCGATCTGTTCAAGGGTCACAGGAAGACCTACCTCCAGGCAGAAATTCTGAACCTCTTCGAATTCCGCTTTCGGAGCTCCCTCCAGAATCAGCTGCACCAGGGTACCGAATGCCACACAGTCACCGTGATCGGCATGCTTGCAGCCTACCGATGTCACACCATTGTAGAAAGAATGTGCTGCTGCACAGTTTACGTTGTCGGCGCCTACACCGGAAAGATAAACGTTCGCTTCAATGATATACTCAAGTGCCGGCGTAACTACATGATTCTTACATGCTTCGATTGCCTGCTTGCCGTAATCTCTGAGAGTTTCATAGCACAGACGTGCAAGAGCCTGGCCTGCTCTTGTAATACCGGTACCTTCCAGGCTGGCGGATTCGGTGCGGATGGAAGCACGTCCCTCGAAGAAGGTTCCGAGCGCATCGCCCATTCCGGAAACGAGGAAGTGAACCGGAGCGTTTGCGATGATATTGCAGTCTACAATCACAGCATCCGGATTGGTCGGATAGAACAGATAACGATCAAAGCTGTGATCATCGTTATAGATTACGGAAAGTCCGGTGCAGGGAGCATCCGTAGCAGCTACGGTCGGAACGATAACGATGTGCTTTCCGGTATAATAAGCTGTTGCTTTTGCCGTATCAACTGCGCTGCCGCCGCCGACTGCTACAACAACTTCGATATTGTCTTCCTTGACGATCTCCATCATTTTCTGAATCTCGCCATTGCTGGACACACCGCCGAAGATCTCATAGCGTCTGTAGTCCTCAAGATCGCCGAAGCTCTTTTCGATTTTCTCATGGCATGCTTTATATCCACTGTTGGAGCATACAAACAGCCATCTCTTTCCCATATATCCCATTTCCTCATGGAATTTATACAGCGCATCTCTGCCCTGAACATATTTCAGAGGTTCACGCATTGCACGAAGTCTTCCCATCATAATAGTAGTCCTCCTCGTATAGATAAATCTTTAACAAACACCCGGATTATATACCTTCTGTTTTTCAATTTCAAGCCCAAAATTGTTTTTCATTCGTTCTTTTCTGGAAATCTGAAAACAAATACCGGGAAATGAGGAGAAAAAAAATAAAAAATAATTTAGCACTCGCACTTGACGAGTGCCGCTGACAGTGCTATAACAGGAACTGTCGGAAGGATCCATCCGAAATACAATCATCAATTTCATAGTTCATTACCACTTAACAAACCTGAATTCTTATTCGCACAGAATTTTGAGGGCTGCTAAGCGTGCATGTTTTGGAGGAAAAGTCAAATGAATACTTTGAAAACAGAACGCAGAGATTTAGCAGAAAAAGCAAAAAGACTCCGCAGAGAAGGATTTGTCACCGGCAATGTTTTCGGTCATCAAATTGAAGGCTCCATTCCTGTAAAAATGAACCGTCAGGAGGTCGAAAAGCTTCTGAAGGGTCATGGTAAGGGTTCAAAGCTTACCCTGGAACTGGAAGGAAAAACATATCCTGTCCTGATCAAGGAAATCCAGTACAACCCCATCAAAGGTCAGTTTGATGAGATCGACTTCCAGGCCCTGGTAGCAGATGAAATGATCCGCTCCGTTGCAGAAGTTCAGATCCATAATCACGATAAGCTTCGTGAAGGTGTACTGCAGCAGGAACTGACAGAAATTTCTTACAGCGCTCTTCCGGCCGACCTTGTTGAAAAGGTTCTGGTTGATGTAGAAGAACTGAGAATCGGCGACACTGTAAAGGTAGGCGATCTGGAAATTGCAAAGAATCCGAAGATCCACCTGCACTCTGACCTGAATGCTGTGATTGTAACCGTAACAGCAGTCAAAGCACATCAGGATCAGGCTGAGGAAACAGAAGAAACAGCTGAAGCACCGACAAGTGCGGAATAAAAAAGGGACCGGGCAGTTGACGAAATGTCGGCTGCCCGGTATTTCTTTGCTTCATTGCAATGCATCTACAATTATTCCCAGGGCGTTGAAGACGCGGTGTTCACTCACTGTGAAGTGAAATTCGTGACGAATGAAGTCTTGGGAGAAAGGATAAACCGTCTTGTTTCTTCGATGATTCTGCGCAGATTTTCGATATCTCTTCCGGCATTGCCTGTTTCCAGGGAATGATTTGCATCGTTGATTATATGACAGGGATGCCCCTTTTCTGCCGCGATCTGCGGTATTTTGCTGTTCGCCCTCCCGACCCAGGGATCATTTGATCCCGTAAAAACGATCGCATTCTTTGCGGGAAAACGAAATGTTTCTTCCAAAGGTGTATAAAACACGAACCGGATACGATCCCCCATTCCCTGATCAGCAGCTATTCTGGCTGCCACAATCGTTCCGATGCTTTTCCCTACAAAAAGGATCTCGTCATAGGAAGCCAGATCCGTATCCGAAAGCATCTCCTCCGTCTGGGTCAGAGCGATCTGAAAGGATTCAAGCATCCGCTTGTCATCTCCCTGAATCTTGGGAGGAAAACCCTGATATGGAAGCAGCTTTGTCTCATAGCCCTGTTCCACTGCGATTTTTCTGCTGTAATACAACAATGGTTTGTCCACAGTATATCCGATCCCTGGAAAGAACACGGCCAGCTTTTTCTTTTCCCCTGGCTGTGGGAATCTCCGGTCACTTTGCTGTAACAATTCCTGGTCATTTTGCTGCGACAGTATCCTATCCAGCTTGCAGCGCAGCTCCTGCATGTCCCCATGGAACACAATCCCCTGCATCCCCGCATTATAAGCTGCTTCAATGTTCGCAGTCACGTCATCGATGAACACACACTCCGACGGGTTTACTCCGAACTTTTCGACAGCCCTCTGGTAGATTTCCGGCTGCGGCTTGATCACGCCCTCGAAGGCGCTGACGCACAGATCATCGAAATACGCACTGCCCGGTACCTTCTGCCAGTAATCCGGCACATCCACCGCTGCATTGGAGAGCAGATAGATGTGATATCCTTTTTCTTTCAAGTCCCGGACCAGTTCCGCCATTCCCTCCACCGGAAGGATATCCTCATGCCAGCGGCACACAAGGCCCTCTACGGCTCCCTGCAGCTTCGATGGCACTCTCCCGCAAACGATCTGAGCTGTCTGCGGCGGAGTCAGCGTCCCCCGGTCCTGCATGATCCATTCACGGCTCAGAAAGGTCTCCCGCACGAGCATGGTTCTCTCTTCCGGAGTGCAGTCTCTGGCATGTCTGTTCAGAAACACTTCCCGGTCGAAACGGATCAGCACGCCGCCCATATCAAAGATAATATTTTTAATCAAAGTCCATCCTCCCGTCTGTAAACCGATACTCTATTGTCCAATAATGATAACCCGAAAAGAGTCAAAGGGACGATTACAGACTTTGCACGGTCTTCTCAATTTCCTCAACCACCATTATATCCGCCGGAAGCCAGTTCACCTGCCTCAAAGCATCGATGGGAAGCCACTTGGCCGCTTCATGCTCCAGAAGCGTCAGATGGCCTTCCTCAACGTGACACCAGAAGCAGTCCATCGACAGATGGAATTGTGGATAATCATATTCGACGGTAAGCAGGAATTCATCCACGCCGATCCGGGTCTTCAATTCTTCTTCGATTTCCCGGATCAGCGCTTCCTGCGGCGTTTCCTCCGGCTCAACCTTGCCTCCGGGAAATTCCCACCAGTCCTTGTAGTCTCCATAGCCTCTCTGCGTGGCGAACACCTGGTCCCCATTACGGATCACAGCAGCCACGACCCTGACGATTTTTCGTTCCATGTTATTCTTCTCTATGCACATCCCGAATCTGTTTTCCCGGCAGCCGTTCCAGATCGTTCTTTATGTCAGGATGTTCGGTTTCATACCGGCTTACAGTTCTCCCAGTATCTTTCCGATACTGTCATGAAAAACCAGATCCGCCTTTCCTTCCATTTTTGTTTTTCCCTTGTTAATGATGATCAGATGCTTTCCGTGATAGGAATGCGCCAGCCCTGCAGCGGATCCTACCTCCAGAGAGGTACCGCCAATGATCAGGCAGTCCGCAAATTGAATCAGACGGACCGCATTCTCATATGCCGGATCCGGCAGCAGCTCCCCGTACAGGGTAACATCCGGGCGAACCATTCTTCCGCACGAAGGACATTTCGGAACCGGATCACTGCTTTCAAATATAAAATCCGGCCCGTAATCTTTCCGGCAGGAAACGCAGTAACTGCGAAGCGCGCTTCCGTGGATCTCCTGCACGTTTCGGCTTCCGGCCTTCTGATGCAGGCCGTCTATGTTCTGGGTAATGACCCCTTCCAGCTTCCCGTCCTTTTCCATCTGTGCCAGCTTTATATGCGCCGCATTCGGCCGAATATTTCTGGCATCAAGATTTTTGCGGAAATAGGCAAAGAAAACCTCCGGTTCCCGGTGAAGGCACTGGTCGCTGAGTAAATACTCCGGCCGATATCCGGAAAATTTTTTATCCGTCTTCCGATACAGACCATCCCTGCTTCTGAAATCCGGGATGCCACTCTCCGTAGAAACACCGGCTCCGCCGAGGAACACAATGCTGGAAGATTTCGAAATGATCTCCCGGAATTGCTCGATTTTTTCTTCCTCCGGAATACTCTTCCGGAAAAACAGTTTTTTCTTCATTTTCAAACAGCCAGAAGCTGCCCCTTCTTACGCCCGGACATTTGAATACTATGGTCTGATACAAACCATCACTCCAGCAGATCCGTGATCGTCTCCAGCATTTTCGGAATATCATATGGCTTTGCAAGATGCCCGTTCATACCGGATTCCAATGCAAGCTTACGGTCTTCCTCGAAGGCATTTGCTGTAACGGCGATGATCGGAAGCTCCGCCTTTTCGCGGTCTTCCAAAGAACGGATCAGACGTGCTGCCTGATACCCGTCCATAACAGGCATCTGAATATCCATCAGGATAATATCATATGTTCCCGCGGGCGATTCATCGATCAGTCTTACGGCCTCTTCCCCATTGTTGGCAATTACAACATCCAGACCAAACTCCGTGAGAATCGCCTGCGCAATCATCTGGTTCATTTCATTGTCTTCCGCCAGCAGAACCTTCTTACCTGTGAAATCAGCTTTCTTTTCCTCCGGTTCTTTTTCACCCGCGCCGGACTGGAAAGGTGCAGACAGCACGCTGCGAAGCTCCGACAGGAAAACAGGCTTGGAACAGAACGCTGTAACGCCCGCCTCCAGAGCTTCTTTTTCAATATCCGACCAGTCGTATGCCGTCAGAATAATGATCGGTACACCTTCCGCGTTGATTTTCCTGATTCTACGCACCACCTCGATCCCGTTCATGTCAGGCATCTGCCAGTCTATGATATAAGCATCGAAAGCATCTTCCTGTTCCAGGGCTTCTTTGCTGCGGATCGCAGCCTCCTTCCCGGAACTCGTCCAGTCAGATCTCATGCCGAGTTTTCGCAGCATGGAACATATAGACAGGCAGCTGTCCGTATCGTCATCCACTACCAGTGCCCGCTGCCCCTGGAGCTCAGGCACACTTTCACTTCCGGGCAGATTATTGCTCAGGCGGCAGGGAATGGTTACAATGAACTCCGTTCCCTTCCCTTCTTCGCTGTTGACGGAAATAGTGCCTCCCATCATATCCACGATGCTCTTGGTAATCGCCATTCCAAGACCTGTTCCCTGGATGCCGCTGACCGTACTGGTCTTCTCACGTGTGAATGCTTCAAAGATCGTCTTCTGAAATTCCCGGGTCATGCCGATACCCGTATCTTTAATGCGGAATTCAAACACAGCATGCTCGGGAATCGGAGAATTCTTTTCCGTTATACTGAAGCTGATCGTGCCGCCGTTGGGAGTAAATTTGATTGCGTTGGACAGAATGTTCAGGAACACCTGGTTCATGCGCAGTTTATCAATGATAATATTCTCGTTGACGACATTCTGTGTTTCAATATTGAGGTTCAACTGTTTGGCAGACACATTCGCATGAATAATGGTCCGCAGATCATGAATCAGGTCGGGCAGATGAACCTCCGACTCATCCATTGTCATTTTACCGCTTTCGATCCGGCTCATATCCAGCACATCATTAATCAGTGACAGCAGATGCTGACTCGATACCGTGATCTTGCTCAGATAATCCTGAACCTCTTCCTTGTTGTCAATATGAGATGTAGCCAGTGCCGTAAATCCGACAATCGCGTTCATAGGGGTACGAATGTCATGCGACATATTGTTCAGGAAGGTGGTCTTGGCCTTGTTGGCATGTTCTGCCGCAACCAGTGCATTTGCCAGAGCATCCCTCTGGTTACGATCCTCACGGACCGATTCTGTTACATCACTATAATACCCGCGCAGGCTCTGTTTCCCATTTTCATCGGCCACCACGGTACCGCCAAAGCGCGTATACATCTCATGACCATCCGGATGGATCCAGAGGTTGATGCACTCGGACAGTTTTCCAGAAAGCATCTCCTCAATTCGTTTCATCACGCCCGGTCTTTCCGATTCCGGAACATGCGAATACCATGCATCATAGATTTCTTCCTCTGACAGATCCTGTCCGGCAATTCCGAGGAGTTCCTTCATTTTGGCATTTGCACGCAGCCGGGATGCTTTCCCTTCCTCCAGTGTCATATGCCACATACCAAAGCCGGCATCGGCCATAATGCCATCCGTATCCGCCAGCTCCTGCTTACTGTATTCGAGTTCACGTTTCTGCTCTTCCTGCTCCAGCTGTTCGAGACGGACTTCTGTCGTGTCTGTTTTCAAAACAATACAGTATTCCGATTCCGGATCAACCGAATAGAAGTCAAAGCGCTTGTAAAAATGACCGTCCTCCATGTCCACTTCAATATCTACCGAATACGGCTCCTTGATTTTGAACATTTCAAATACGGTTTTCAGGTCCATCGCTTCACGGATTCTCTGCCGATACGCTTCATCTTCCGGCAGCGCGGGAATGATCTGCGTCTCCAGATATTCCCGGTAAGAGCCATGTTTGACCTTTGGGAAGATGTTTCCATGGGCAATCATACTGGCGTCACCGATGGCTACGTCGTAAATGTCACGTGCGATGTACGCCACCAGATCAAACTGCTTGGCAAGGATCTTGCCGTTAATGGTGGTAGCCAGCTTCTCCGGGTTATTCGATTCCTCCGTAATAAAGGCAACAAGATTTCCGGACATCGGATGCCGGGTGACATTGGCAGTAATCTTCACATAAAAAACGGCGTTGTTCGGAAGCCGGGAATAGAGCACCTTACTCACTGCTACTACGCCGTCCATGTAGGATTTTGTCAGTGCGCCAATACTGAATGTGGCAAGAAACAGGTCCCGTTCCTCCGCGATCGGCAGATAGGACGACCGTACTGCAAGATATTCAGAATAGGTCCTCTGACCGCCTTCAGGAATAAAATTTGAAGTGCCATTTGCTTCTTCCACGTAGTTTTCTGTCAGGTTGGCACGTACGCGCGCAAGCAGATCATCGTTGGTTTGATGAAAGCTTTCGCCCAGGCTGGTATAAACGCTCTGCAGCTGCTCCTCATACTTCTTCCAACGGGTAATATCTGCAAACGTTGCGTAAATATAGTGCTTTTTGTAATCATCAATGAATGCAAAGTGGATCGTACACCAGATCAGATTTCCTTTCCGGGTGATCCGGCGAATGGTAATGTCAAGTTCTCTGTCTGCGTTGACATGATTTTCCAGGATATCCCGAAGGATCGGGCGATCTTCCGGCCAGGTATTTGCAAGCAGATGATCTCCGTCCATTAGCTCCAGCGCTTCTTCCTGTGTTTCGCACTCCATCAGCGTCACAAATGACGGTGTGACATACTCGGCAGTAAGGCTGCCGTCATCATTTTGTCCAAACAGACAGGCAATGTTATTTACCTGGTATACGACCTGCAGGAAATTCTGAATTGCCTCATTTTCTTCAGAACGGTTTGCGATTGGTATGTCCCGATATTGCATTGTTTTTGCTCCCTTCCTGTTGAGAAGAACCCCTTCTACTCTTCTTCCCCAAACAATAATCCTGTGATGCCTTTTACGATCTCCTTGGTTGACTGGCTGCCAGTACCAAAACCTTCTCTGAAAACGTAATCCATTGCATCATAGAATATCGTAAGATTTTCTTTTTTAAACTCAGCTTTCAGATATTCCTCGCTTTTATTAATATTCTTACTCATTTCTGTGAAATCCTCATAACTGTCAAAAAGGAATTCATGCCATTCGGGTCCGAGGAGGTTATCCGTATACGTATTCTCGAATTCTCGAAGACCCCTGCAGACATCCAGAGGAATATCCATGTAATAATACTTTACCAGACTTCTGGTTTCATCATGGTAAGCTCTCAACTTGGCGATGTCATCATCGCTGAGTGAATCTATGTCATCAAAGTATCTCTCATATAGAAGCATATATCTGGTATAGATACTGCGAAGGACCGTATCTAATTCTTCTTTTTTCGTAGTCTCTTCATGCAGGATTCGCTTGATTCTTTCATTACTTAATTCTATCATACCTGTCCTCCTCCATCTGCTCCCATATTAAATAGATTAGCAAAAAGCCCCTGCTTTCCGCAAGTTCATAATTAATTAATTATAATAATGTGAAAGCCTGGATGAATAGTAAAATACCGGGAGCCTGGAGCGAGGTTCCCGGTATAAGCCAGCGATTATTTGATGATCCTGACTTTCTTTCCGATCCCTTTCTTTTTCAGAAGCTTCGTGTAAGCCTTAAGCTTCGCTTTCGGTACCTTAATCGCAGCTTTTGCATAAATGCCTTTAAAGGTATTTGTGCCGACTGTTTTGGATGTGAGTTTGCTGCTCTTAATTACAATTGTTTTCAGCTTCGCACATTTAAGGAACGCGTTCTTCCCGATTGTTTTGACCTTTGCGTACAATGTAATCTTTGCTAATAATTTACATCCCTGGAAGGCTCCGGCTCCGATTTTCGTCAAACCCTTCCCCCCACTTACGGTCTTCAGCTTCACGCAACCATAAAATGCATTTTTCCCGATCGACCCAACATTTTTTCCGATTGTAACAGCCGACAGCTTTTTCAGCCCCCTGCATGCCCCGGTACCAATTGCGGTTACCTTGTAGGAGGTATGGTTCGCCTTTACAGCAGCAGGTATCACCAGCTTTGTGATGTTTCTGTTCCGGGTCCCTGTCAACGTCGCCGTTTTTTTCGACAGATTCAGTTTATATTTTCCATTCCCGGTCACCACACTCTTCACCGTATCCGTTGACGTCGTGTTCTGTTTGGAAGGATCATCCTTTGAGGTCGTGTTCTGTTCGGAAGGATCATCCTTTTCCTGTGTGCCTTCTTCTGACTGTGCAGAGGATGGTGAAGCGCCTTCAGGCATGGCAAGCGCTCCTGCAACCACTGTCAGCGGATCGTCGACATATCCTACACTGTAGTATACAAAAGCATTCTGCGCATTTTTCAGAAATACGACCGGGAATATCACAGAATTTCCCTTATGGCCGCACGCACTGAGCCCTTCCCACATACTGTAGTCACTGTCGGTGATCTTTGTACTTACGATTCCCGGATAGCTGCTTTCCATCTGCTTTATTTCACTGGTACTCGGATTGTCAAACAGCGCCAGCAGGGTGATCACATTTTTTTCTTTCAGTTTGTTGATGTACGGCTTAATGGTATTTAAAAACATGAGGGTATTTCCGCAGGTCGTACGTCCGTAAACCATCAGAAGCTTCTTCCCATTTCCATATCCAGCCTTAGTCAACAGCTTGCCACTGCTTGTCTCCAAAGAGAAATCCGGAGCTTCCACTCGAAGCTTCATCGCCACAGGATCCGGCAATATCTCTTCATCCGAAAAACGCGCTTCTATCAACGCAGTACTTTCCAAATCCGGTGAATGATCCTCCAGCATGACCCGATTGCTTACCATAAAATATACATGCTGCTCGTCACCTGACTTCGGTTTGCTGCTGTCCGGATTATCCGGATTGACCGGATCATCCCATGTCACGTCAACATGGCTCCATTTACCGTCAATTTTAACTGCGTTCCAGGTATGTGATTCTGTTCGACCATCCGATGTCACTGCGTGCCCGGTGAGCCTGACGTTTTCAATCCCCACCCGGTCGAGAAGAAGCTGATAAGCTTTACTATAACTGTCGCAGACGCCGGTACCATACAGCAGTACGCCATCTGCTTCATAATGTGAGAAAGTCAGATCATAGAATGCATGATCGGTCAGGTAATCGTGCAGTACCAGCGCCTGATCCTTTTCACTCATACCGTCACGAATCACTTCCGATATGATCTGATCGACCTTCTGATTGACTGTCAGCGTCTCTTCTGCACCAAATACTCCTGTCATCAGCAGAATACTGAAAATGATGCATATAATATGCATACAGCGTTCTTTTCCTTTCATGATCACCCTCCTCAATAGAAAGTTCAGAGCCTGCCAGCTTCATGTTTTCTGTATGGTCTCTTTTCTATGTGTTCTATTATACCATCTATCTGTCATTATAAAGCCTGAAAAATATAATCACAGCAAATAAATTTTTACACAAAAGGATGTTGGAGACCAGACCACTCAGGCGCACCGCTGCGCCGAAGACCGCTCTCGCATATTCTTTGCGCTCTGCCTGCGAAATAGCATCCGGTTCCAGCATGCGTATGTCATCCTTTGCCGTCATAAACAGAATCGGAATCTCGTTGTTCAGGAAGGTATTATACAGATCATATGGTAATGATTTGTTTCCATTATCTGCAACTGCCTACCTTTTTACTGGCAAAGATACGCTGAAAGTACTATTATAAGCATAAATCCAAACGAGAGAGGAAGCAAAACAGATATGCGCAATCGAAAAAGAAGGATCATCCTTGCAGCAGCATGCATGATCCTTCTGGGAAGCACTGTGCCCACATGGTGCGCTGTATCCGGAACGTTCACTTATGGAAGCTTCATCAGGAGCAACTTTCAGGCACCATTTTACTATGACGACGCATATTTCCTGGAGCCATCCACAAAGTACGCCGATTCCCTGGCAACCATGTCCATGTGTCTGGCCCTGTCCGCTTTTGCAAGCAAGGGGACGAACGACTACACACAAAAATCCGAGAACCTGCAGGCACTGCTTGCGCAGTGTGGCTTTGCTCTGGTAACCAAAGTGGCACCGACAATTCCCTCCGACACGTTCGGCTTTGATCGTTACGGAATCTGTATGTATCTGCCCTGTGTGCTGTATGACGGCAAGACTTCCTTTCTGCAAAAACAGAAGAAGATGCTGGAATAATATGACCTGCTGGAAGGAACGGCAGACTATCAGCCGGAAGCATTCCAGATGAAAAAGCTCTCCGTTATGGATATTTGGAAGGGAAGCGTAGTCATCGATGATCACGATGACGCATGGACCCAGGAAACGTTCCTGGAAAGTCTGATCAGTGAGATCTCCGAGGCAGTCGGCAGCAGGGAAGAATATGTTCGGACATATCAGGAGAGTATCCGACAGATCTGCCATATCCTGCTCGGGCACAGTAATGCTGCCGTCGCTATGAATGCATTCGCATCACGCATTCAGGATCAGGCAGCCACGCTGGCAGGTTATGCCGCTTCCAGCGCGATTCTGGGGACAAAGCCTCTGGCCGATTTCCTGGAAAAGGACCTGATTCTGACAGCAGGTTTTACTGCAGACTGATTCTCCTGTCTAATGCTGCCTTAAGGGACAAAAAGGAGGTCGTGGTTCACGCTTTTGTAAAACAGTTCTTTGAATTCTCCTCTGTCCCGGGTCCTCCCCAGGATCCACATGGTCTTTGCAATGACTGCTTCCAGCGTCATATCGTAGGATTCCGGAATATGATACTCGTTTTTGACTGCGTGCCCGACCTCGTATACGGACATATCACTGCCTTCGTTCGGGACCTGAGTGGCCATGACGACAGATTTTCCTGCGGACGTCCACTTACGGATCGCCTCCCGGAAGCTTCCGTCGCCGTAATCCGGAATGCCGCCGACCCCGAAGGATTCGATGATCAGGGCATCGTACCGGTCCATCAGGGAATCGAGGATATTCCCGTCGCTCCCCGGGATCATCCTGTAAAGGAATACCTTCGAATTGATCTGGTCAGAAAAGCTTACGGGAGCGGTATCCTGACCTTTGTCGTCAATATAGAAAATGATCCTCCTGTCCTGGATCACAGCGATTGGTGGATAATTGATGCTGGAAAAAGCGTCATAGCTTTTTGTGCGCTCTTTTTTCGCCCGTGTTCCCGCGATCACCATGCCGCCAAACACAATGCAGACATCATGTGCCCGTTCATCCGACGCAAAGCGGACGCTGTCCAGAAGGTTCGTCCGGGCGTCCGTGTCCGGAATGTCGATCGGGCGCTGTGCCCCGGTAATCACAATCGGCTTTGCACTGTGCTGTACCAGATACGAGAGGGCTGCTGCCGTATATGCCATGGTGTCGGTTCCGTGGCATATCACAAATCCGTCATATTCATCGTAATGCTCCCGGATCAGGTCCGCCAGCATAACCCACTGTTCCCCATGCACATTCGTACTGTCCAGGCTGAACGGCTGTATCACATTGATCCTGCAGAATGCCTTTGCCTCCGGAATGTATTCCAGCAGTTCCTCGCCAGGGATCTGTGGAGAAAGCCCCTTTTCTGTGTGTCGCGAGGCGATCGTCCCACCTGTTGCGATCAGGAGTATTTTCACCATCCGTTCATCACTCCTTCATTGCTCTTTCCCGGCGCTGATCCAGAATCCACTCTGTAAAGGCTTCAAAGCCTTCCCCGGTCTTAGCGCTCACCGGGAAAATGCGCACATCCGGGTTCAGGCGCACAATCCGCTCTTTTGCAAGAGCCAGATCGAAATTGAAGTATTCAAGGGTATCGATCTTGTTGATCAGCACGACATCGCTCACCTGAAACATCAGCGGATACTTGAGGGGCTTGTCGTCCCCCTCGGGAACGCTCAGAATCATCACATTTTTATGCGCTCCTGTATCAAATTCCGCAGGACACACAAGATTGCCGATATTTTCCAAAATCAGCAGATCCAGATCCTTCGTATCATAGTGCAGCAGCGTACGGCTTACCATATCAGCGTCGATGTGGCACAGTCCGCCGTTGTGAATCTGCAAAGCCTCCACGCCGGTGCGGTCCGCAACCTTCTGGGCATCCTCTGTGGACTCGATGTCCACATCCATCACGCCGATCCGCATCCGGTCTTTCAAATGATTGATCAGAGTGACCAGTGTTGTAGTCTTGCCGCTGCCCGGACTGGACATGAAGTTCAGAAACAGTGTCCCCTGCAGGTTCATCTGCTCCCGAATGGCCTGCGCCGTCTGCTCGTTGTCCGCGAGTACGCTCTGTTCGATTTTGATTACTTTCACTTCGCCCATAAAATCGCTCCGTTTCTGTCCATCCACGCTTTTCGCATGTTCCGTTTTTGTCCGGTCTGCTTCCCCTGTCCCTGCAGTCAGCCGACAGTCTCAATTAGAACCTTTATTCCAGGTCCGCACCCGGTCCGCCAGGTACACGGCCAGTTCCTCCACGCCTTCCCCGGTCTTCGCGCTGATGTAAAAGATCCGGACGTCAGGGTTTCGCATCCGCGCCACCGTTTCCACCCGGTCCCGGTCAAAATCAAACACCGGCAGCGTATCGATTTTATTAATGACCAGGACATCGCACTGCTCGTACATGAGCGGGTACTTGACCGGCTTGTCGTCCCCCTCCGGGACACTCAGGATCGTCATGTTGATGGCCGCGCCGGTGTCAAACTCCGCGGGACACACCAGGTTGCCGATGTTTTCCAGCACGATCAGGTCGTAATGCGCCTCCCCGAGCGAACGAATGCCCTGCCGTGTCATGTCCGCGTCAAGATGGCACATACCTCCGGTGTGCAGCTGCACGGAAGGGATTCCTGCCTGCAGCATGGTCTTCGCGTCCACATCGGAATCAATGTCCGCCTCCATCACCGCCCATCTCATCTGTGCACTCAGATAAGGAGCGAGGGCAAGCAGCGTCGACGTCTTCCCACTGCCCGGACCGGACATCAGGTTGAGCAGACAGGTCCCGCCCTTCTTCAGTTCCTCCCGCAGTACCTGTGCATCCTGGTCATTATCCTCCAGAATGGATTCCTTCAATTCAATGATTCTGACCGTATCCAATCCGCTCTCCTCCTTTTTCTTCTCTGCTTTATTCTAATGCGTCCGTATCATCTTCCGTCTCGACGAGGATATTCTTCACCACAAATTCCCTGCCACTGATGATCTTTTTATTCCTGCTTTTACACTTCGGGCATCTGCCCTCAAAACGCATCACGTTGTAAAGCGTCTGACAGTCGGTGCAAAGCCCTTCATCTGATACATACTGTTCTCCCTGCCCGTAAGCTGGCATTCTGGCCAGGCCGGTAGCTCCCCTTTTTTGAAATGAGACCATGTTCATTTAACCCGGCCTTCTCTCAGATCCCGGCCAGTGCACTCTCCAGATCCTCCAAAAGGTACTTTGTTCCTTCCAGGCCGCAGTGAATACGGATAATCTGCGGTTCTCCGCCGAGGATCTTACATTCTTCTGATGACATCTTCATATGCGGCATAAAGACAAGACTCTCGAACCCGCCCCAGGACACACCGATTTTGAATATCCGAAGCGCTTCTGTCACTTTTACAGCCTGCTCTACGGTTCCGTCGATTTCAAAGCTCAATAACCCGGTATTTCCTTCCTGCTGTCTGCACATGAGCTCATACTGCGGATGGCAGGTAAGACCAGGATAATTCACTTTTTTTACCCTCTCATGTTTCTTCAGGAACTGCGCGACCGCCAGAGCTGTCTCCTGATGCTGCCTCACCCGGACCGGAAGTGTCCGCAATCCGCGTATCATCAGCCATGCTTCCATCGGTCCGACGATGCCGCCAAGCAATTCGCGCATCTGCAAAAGCTTATCAAAAAGCGTCCCGTCTCTGACTGCCAGTACGCCACCTATGACATCGCTGTGCCCGCCAATATACTTTGACGTTGTATGCATGACAATATCTGCCCCCATCTGAAGAGGCTTCTGAAAAATCGGTGTACAGAAGGTATTATCAATATAAACCAGCGCGCCATGGCGGTGCGCCAGAGCACTTACCTCCCGGATATCCTGCAGGGAAAACACAATGGAGGACGGGCTTTCCAGAATCACCAGATCGGTCTTGTCCGTGACTGCTTCTTCAAATTCCTGAAGATCCCTTCCGTCCACAAAGGTTGTCTTTACATGCATATGCTCCGCGCAGTATCCTGTCAGAAATGTACGCAGTGGTCCATATGCATTCCGTATACATACGACATGACTTTCATCCTTCACACAGGCAAGTACGGCTGTTGAAGCTGCCGCCATACCCGACGCAAATGCAGCCGCACCCGTTCCCTGCTCGAGTGCCGCAACCTTTTCCTCAAAAATACGGACGGTCGGATTTTGTACACGTCCGTAACAGTACTGATGCATATCATGCGGATCCGCACTGTAAAATGAATCCAGCGTCTCAAAAACATGCAGAGAATTCATGAATACCGGCGGGACAACGGCATTATAGTAGTGTTCATAATCCTCCGCATGATGTGTAGTGATAAGTGAGTCATCCCTGAGATAGCTTTTCTGATCAGTCATAGTCTTTCCTGTTCGTAATAATCTTTTCCAACTTTTACAGCATTCCAACTTTTTTCAACGGGTAGATGAAAAATCATCGTGGACAAGGTACCTCTACTCCGTATATAAAAACAGAAAACAGAACAACATTCCGGGACAAAATCCCGCAATGATCACATAAATATTATATATAAAAAATCTTTAAATTCTATAATCGGAGTACAACGTTTACATACCATGCCGGTCTGCACATGACCGGCATGGATTTTTTTCATTCTATCATCGACCAGATCGTCTGGCAATCACCACCAGCTCTCCCCCAGACAGATCCCATTTTACAATATCTGCCGAAGAATAATAAAATACCGGGATGCCTGGTGAAAGGCTGTCCCGGTCATGCATCCGCAATCACCCCTGTTCTGTATCAGGCACTGTCGGAAATTTCCAGTTTATAAACTTCCAGAACGGCTCATTTACACGCTCTGCATAAGCCTCCATATCCCGGCTGCGCCAATCATAAAAGCCCTCACCGGCAGCCGTCCCGGTTTTTCCCGCATTAAGACGGCTCGTCATTACTTCCGGCGCATCCTTCCGGTCTGAAAGGATCGGAAACAGCAATTTACAGTTCTTTGCATCCAAATCCAGCCCTGCATAGTCCATATGCTCGAATATGCCAATCGAAGTATATCGAGGACAGAAGGAGTACTGCAGTGCCCGGTCGATATCCTCAAAATCACAGATGCCTTCTTCTACAAGCTGCATTGCCTCCCGGAACAGCGCAAACTGCAGCCGGTTCCCGATAAACCCGGGCGTAGGCTTCTTCAGAACCACCGGTTCCCGGTCCAGGAAACGCAGGAAGGACACTGCTTCCTCCATCAATCCCTCCCTGGTCCAGGCACTGGCGCACAGTTCAAAGTACGGAACAATATGCGCGGGATTAAACGGATGCGCGATAATCAGCCGATCCGCGATCCGACAGATCCATTCATTGTTCTCCTGCCCTGCCAGCATCATATCCGGTGTGATCGCAGAGCTTGCCGAACAGATCATTTTTACTTTCGGGCAGGCCTTTGCGATCTGTTCAAACACGGATATCTTTACCGTTCGGTCCTCCGTCACTGCTTCCAGAAAAATACTGCACTCTGACAAATCCTCATAGTGCTCTGTCACATGCAAATAGCTCTCACAGACCGCTCTGCCCTCCGGTGTAAGGATTCCCTTTTTTACCAGAAGTGCATAATGCTCCTCAAACCGCTTCATTAAGCGTGCTTTCGCCTCTTGCGAGCGTACAAGAATATGACTTTCCAGCCCGTGTCCCGTTGTCAGTACAGCCAGAGATGAAGCGATGATCCCGCTCCCGATGATCCCGATTTTCTGATCCATCCGCTTCTCCTTTCCTGTTACGCCACTGCACCGGAATACGCGTAAAAGCCCAGGTTCTGGATGGGCACACCGATTCTGCCGCTCAAAAGTGCTGCCCAGCCGGTGAACGCTTTTTTCAGTTCCGAATTGCTCGTCGACTGGATAAAGCTGTCACTGGGCGTCATTTTCTGCGCTTTCACCAGTTCAAATTCCACATTATCCTCCCCCGTATAGTTGGAAGCTTCGATACGGGCCTTTGACTGGAAACCGCTGTTGGAGCTTGTGTATACGATTGTAAAGGCCGGATCGACATAAGCACTCTCCAGCACATTCACCATCATGGTCAGGCCGGTCTTGGCGGAATCCGATGTACTGGTCATCGTAAGGGAAAGCTGATGCGCCGTCCCTGCATACAGAACCGCATAGGTGACCGTCCTTCCGGAAATCGTTTCACTGGCCTCGATGAAATGTGCACCGCTGCCGTTTGTCTTCCCTTTCGTCTGAAGATAGGAGATTACTCTGGCATAATAATCCTTCATGTTCGGTTCATATTTTACGACCCGGACAATACAGGAGGCTGCCTTTGATCCGATCTGTGCTGTGATCCGCGCCGTACCTGCCTTCCTGGCTGTCACCTTGCCGCTGCTGCCGACCTTCGCTACCGTCTCGTCGGAGGAAGACCAGTGTACCGTCTTATCCCCCTGCGCGTCCGCCGGACTATAGGAAGCACTCAGGGTATAAGTTTCTCCCTCGGTAAGCGTGATGTCCGTTCTGTCTAAAGAAACCGCCTGAACCGGGTTGCTCACATTCACAGTGCAGGGATAGGTATAGGTATTCCCGACCTGTGCAATGATCCGGGTGCTTCCTACCCCAACAGCGGTCACCAATCCTTCATCTACCGTTGCAATACTCTCGTCTTCTGACCACCAGAGGGCATCCCGGACAGTCCCGTTCATCTCTAATCTCCAGTTATTTCCTTTGAAAAGTGACAACGATTCATTGGAGATACTGGGCTGTTCGATCGTGATTGCACATTTATAAGCCTTTTTCCCGATCTTTGCCGTTACGGTTGCTTCGCCGGCTTTTTTCCCGCGAATCACGCCGGATTTACTGACGACAACAATTGTTTTATCGCTGGATTTCCATGTTACTTTCTGTGTTGTTCCCTTCACCTTCAGCTTATATTTATATCCTGCCGTAAACACTCCCGACGTCTTATTCAGCTTCGGGGTTTCCACCTTTATCTTACACTTAAAGGTCTTTTTCCCTACCTTTGCCTTGATCACAGTGGATCCCTTTGCCTTTGCCTTTACGGTTCCCTTGCTGCTGACTGCTGCGATTTTCGGCTTCGAGCTGGTCCATTTTACCTTCTTTTTTGTCCCTTTTATCTTCAGGGTAAGCTTCTGCCCCTTGATCAGGATGGCGCTTGTCTTGTTGATTTTCGCGGCAGCGTGGGCATTTAACCCCATCATCATCACAGCCGCCATAACGACAAGCAGCTGTATCCATTTCCGGAACTGTTTCATCCCTGTACCCTCCTAAAAATCTTCAAGGACGATCTCTTTAACCTTCATGATGTTCCAGTTAAATAGAAATCTACCCGGTCAAACGATCTGTCTGTTGTAAAGGACTGCGTCATGACACTTCCCGCCGAAATCGGGCCGCTTGCACCTTCATAAGCCTTGATCATGACATCCACCAGGGAATCATTCCTGAAGAAAAGCGCATATCCTTCTACGTTCTTTGCCGGAATACTGCCGCCATTCGTCACCTCAAAGGATGCTCCCTGTGGCAGATCCGTCTTTTTCCAGGTCAGGTCCTTCAGTACAGACCTTGGGTACCTGCTCTGCGAGGAGGACAGCACGGTCTCGTAATGAGCCGGTGTATCTTCCATCTCAAACGCCTCATACATCACGCTGATGCAGCCCGGCCCCAGTGCATAGAAGGAGCCTTCCGCAAATCCGGTCATATCCCCGTTCCCGTCAAAGGCTGCCGAGTTGGACCGCACATCCAGATTCTGGCTGGTATTGTTACGGATCACCAGATAATGATACTGGTACCATTCCAGATCGTTTTCAAACGTATACTCCTTGAGCAGCTGCACATCCTGTCCGTTTTGAGGGATGTCGGCAAGGTCACTGTAATCCCAGATCCCCAGTTCATACAAAATGGATTCTGTAATCTGCCCGTCGCTGGCAAACCCATGTGCTTTCGCGTAAGCGGCGACTGCTGCCCTCGTCCTGGCACCTGCGATCCCGTCAACGGCGCCGCAGTCATATCCGGCCTCATTCAGGGCTGTCTGTACCTGCCGGATGATCTCCCTGCTCAAAAAGCCGGGCTCCGAAGTTTCGGCGGGTTCATTGTTCTTCTGTCCGACTGCTTCCTCCAGCATCGATTCCAATGCTCCGATCTGACTGAGCAGATCCAGATCCTCCGAGGCAGCCACAACAGCCGGTACGAAAAGAGCCAGTACCGCCGCCGCGGCAAAAACCCGGATTCCGTTCATTCTCATCATCTGTCCCTCCCTTCCCATCATCTGTCTCACAATATTCATCATCTATTGATATTTTATCACATTCGAAACATCATCATTGAAAGTAATCCATTAAAATTGAAACTTCTGTAATACTATATAAAAATCTTTTTACATATTTATACAAAATGACAGGCTTCTTGCAGGTTCTTCTTTACAGCAGCTCCGCAAACAGACGCATGATCAGCTGTGAAGTGCGCAGAAATGCATTACGCCCCTCACGGTAGTCGTCTGTCACTTCTCTGCTCTGCGTAAACATCTGCTCAAAATCCGAACGGATCTGTACCGCGATCTCCGGATCATACATCCAGCATCCATTCTCAAAATGATGGTACAGACTGCGATAATCCAGATTGATCGTGCCGCAGGTGGCCATCTTATCGTCTGCAACACTCATCTTGCAATGACAAAAGCCCGGAGTCCATTCATAGATCCTCACCCCGTTGGCGACAAGTGCATGGTAAAACGACCTTGTCACACTGTATACCAGCTTCTTGTCCGGAATCCCGGGCGTAATGATCCGTACATCTACGCCCCGTTTTGCAGCCAGCGATAACGCATGAATCATCTCATCTGTGAGGATCAGATACGGTGAAACGAAATAACAGTAATGATCTGCCTTGTTCAGCATACTGATATACACTTCTTCGCCAATCCGCTCTTTATCCATGGGAGAATCGGCATACGGCATAATATACCCATTCTGTCTGGCCTGATAGGAGTATTCCGGCAGATACCTGCGATAATCTTTATCCTCCTTCTGCCTGCGTTTATGCCTTCCGGCATTCCACATCTCCAGAAATGTCACAGTCAGTGCCCGGACGGCGTCTCCCTCGAGGCGAACGCCGGTATCCTTCCACAGACCGTACGGATGCGTCAGATTGAAGTACTCATCCGCAAGATTGTATCCACCGGTAAAGCCAACCTTGCCATCGATCACGGTGATCTTTCGATGATCCCGGTTATTCAGAAACAGGTTCAAGCCCGGCCCAAACGGGTTGAACACCCGGCAGGCGATTCCTTTCTTCTCCAGTTTCTTTATAAAATCGGTGGTGATAAAGCCGATGCTGCCCATATCATCATAGAACACTCGCACTTCAACGCCCTGCGCAGCCTTTTCCGCCAGAATCTGCTCAATTCTTCTCCAGGACGTACTGTCCTCGATTGCATGATATTCCATGAAAATAAATTGCTTCGCAAGCCGCAGATCGGCAAGCTGTGCTTCCAGGCCGGCTGAAGCATCGTCATAATAGGTCACATCCGTGTTCTGCCACAGCGGATAGCCTGCATACTTTTTCAAATAAGATGCAATTCCTGCTGCTGCGGGATCCTTCCCCGCCAGGGTTTTCTCCAGCCCTTTATCCTTCTCTGTAAGCAGAGGGAACAGCTTCTCATCGATCTTTTTGTACTCCCTGCGCATCTTTCCGGTGCCGCCATTGATGCCCACCAGTACATACAGTGACGTTCCAAAAATCGGCATCAGAAGGATCAGGATGATCCATGGCATCTTCATGCTGGACGTCACAGCTTTACTGTAAATGACAAGGACCAGGATCAGGGCAAAAATGTGAAGTCCTGCTTCGATCCAGATGGAATATTCGTTGAGCCGCAGGATCTGAATCAGCAGCACGGCCATCTCCAGTGCGATTGACCCAAGTGCAAAGATCATTCTCTTTACACCGTTCCTGGTTTTTGCCTTTCCTTCTACCGTATCCCCTGGTTTTTTATCCTGCTGCTCCATATTCCGGGGATCGAAATCCTGCTGTTTTTCCACCTGCTTATTCTGCCTCTTCTGCTGGTCCATTACTGTCCTTTCTTTCATAATGTAAATTAACCTCTGATGTAATCTATGAGTTTTTCTGCGGGCTTTCCGAAAAATCTTTTCCCCATGGCTGCAATGCAGATGTTTCCTTACTAATAATACCACAGAATCATGGCATCAGGAAACAGCAGACCAAATCACTGCGACAACCAGGGAAGGCAGCAGATTGGCAACCCGTATTTTCTTTCCCCAGAACAGGTTGACGCCGACACAGAAGATCAGAACAGATCCCACTAAAGACAGATTGCTCATCGCACTGTCCGTTATGTACGGACGGATCAGCACAGCCAGCACCGTGATCGTTCCCTGGAACAGTCCTACCGGGATAGCCGAGAAGATGCTTCCTTTCCCCAAAGAAGCAGCCATCACCATAATGATAATCAGATCCAGCACCGCTTTTGCAAAAAGAATGGAGTGATCCCCTGTCGCACCATCCTCAATGGACCCTACTACAGCCATCGCACCAATACACACCGTCAGAGAAGCCGTGACAAAAGCATGCACAAACCCTGCATCCTCCGCATTACCGGTCCGCGATTTCAGCCACTCCCCAAAGCGCTCGATCCGCTCCTCCAGGTTGATCCATTCCCCGATCACTGCCCCCAGTGCGAGCGATGCGATCAGCATCATTGTCCCCGTTGTTTCCAGTTTTCCACTTTCTGTCATCCGGTACATCTGTCCCAGAGCGCCGGCGATCCCGATAAACAGCACTGCCACCGCATTCGCCAGCATAAGCGTCTCCCGGCTTCTCTTCGCAAGCCGATTGCCGAATAAAACTCCGGCGATTCCTCCTATGATGATGAATACAACATTGATTATGGTTCCCAGTCCCGGCAGGGCATTCCAGAAATGGAGAAAATCATTCATATAGCACTTTTCCCTTCGCAGTATCTCTACAGGCACCTGTGCTCCACCCCGCTTTCCGGGCTGTTTCACTTTCTGTAAGAGCGAAAATCAGATATTTTGCCTTACAGAATATACCGCGAATCCTCTGGAACCGCAATCCCTGCCATCTGCTTTTTACCATTCGATGATTATTTTAAAATCACAATTACCCCAGAAAATCATCCTCTTTTGCTCCCTGAAAACTGGAATAGAGTCTCATTCATGGTGCCAGATATACAACAATCATCGAAAGGGCTATAATAAGTAATACTGTTATACACCAATCGTACCGTAGAAACGCAACCGTGGAAAGACAAGGTTTTTCTATGTACGAAGATATTTTTGATTCCATCCGCCATGCTGCAGAAAAA
>CAMOSN010000003.1 GCA_946624935.1 uncultured Lachnospiraceae bacterium
AATTAACTGCCTATTCTGTTTATTATGACATAAATCGATGAAAACGTCCAGACGCAACCGGGCTGAGGGGTGCAGCGTGGTGTGGTACGATTATGTATTGTCATCGCGGCTTCCTTGCCAGCGCTGGCATCTGACCGATCATTTCTGAGACGGAAGCGTAATTTCCCCGTCAAACACGGACACTGCCGGCCCGGTCATGAAGATGTGATCCGTCTCCTGGTCCCATTCGATCATCAGGTCGCCGCCAGTCAGATGTACGGTGACGGTGCGGCCGGTCAGGCCATTTCGAACCATCGCTGCGGTGACGGCGCAGGCACCGGTCCCACAGGCCAGGGTCTCCCCCGAGCCGCGCTCCCACACGCGCATGCGCACCTCATCCTTCCCCTCCAGGGAGACATATTCCGTATTGACGCCCTCGGGGAAGCGGGGATCCTTCTCCATAATCGGTCCGATTTTTTCCAGATCCAGGAGCCTCGGGTCTTCACACATCACGACCAGATGCGGGTTGCCCATCGACACGCAGGTACCTCTCTCCCAGGTCCTTCCCGCGGCCTCCCAGTCCACGCCGACAACCTCCGGCGTATCGCTGTTGACCGGAATGGCTTCGGATGCAAAGGCCGGAGCACCCATGTCCACGCGCACAGTCTGCACCTTTCCACCGGCGACATTGAGCTTCAGGATACGAAGCCCCGCGTCGGACATGATGGAAACCTCCGTTTTGTCGGTCATTCCGTGGTCGTACACATACTTCCCCACGCAGCGGATGCCGTTGCCGCACATCTTCGCGCGGGAGCCGTCGGCATTGTAGATCTCCATACGAAAATCCGCTTCATCGCAGGGCTTAATCAGGATCAGGCCGTCCGAGCCGATCCCGAAGTGGCGGTCACTCACATACACCGACGTCGCCGCCGGATCCTTGACCGTTTCCTCGAAGCAATTGACATAGATGTAATCATTTCCGATACCGTGCATCTTCGTAAATTTCAAAGCCATACCTCCTTGCTTTGTTTGTCTCTGCGCGTTCTCGCTGTCTCATTTTCACATATCGTCATTTGTGACAATCCTTTTTTGCTTGGGACACAGAACCATTCCCTGTCCCATTTTCACATATCACCATTTGTGGCGTTTCTTTTTGCCTGGGTCACAGAACGGCCCCTGCCCTATTCAAACAGAGAACCGTCCCCTGTTTGGCGCCCCTGTTTGGCCCCTATTTTACGGTTTCGCGGGCGGCGAAGAGGATGCGCTCGCTTTGGGGGCCGGCCTCTTTGCCGGTGTAGCCGTCCCACATTTGTATGCAGGTGAGGCCTGCTTCCTGAAGGAGGGCCTTCACGGTTTCGACGTCGTAGGCTTTCTGGTAGTGGGTTTCCTGGTAGCGCTCGTAGAGTCCGTCCTGGGTGCGCACGTAGAGGGTGAGGTCGTATTCGTTGATGCGGTCTTCCTCGTACCAGCTGTTTTCCCAGATGTAGCTGCCTTCGTCGCGGTTCTGGGCGAAGGTATTGTCGCCAAGCAGTTCCCGGTATTTCCAAAGGGTGTTCATGTCAAAAAGGAACCATCCGCCCGGATCCAGGTAGTTGCTTACCAGCCTGAATACGGTGAGAAGGTCCTCTTCACTGGTGATGTAGTTGAGGCTGTCGCATACGCTGACCACGGCCCGGACGGTTCCGTACAGTTCGAATTCGCGCATGTCCTGCTGCAGGTAGAGGATGTTCTCCCGCTCCCGCTCTGTGGCGATCTGCAGCATGTCGAGAGAGCTGTCCACGCCGATCATGTCGTATCCGGCCTTTGCAAGAAGCCTGGTCATGGCTCCGGTGCCGCACCCCAGGTCCAGCACCAGTCCGTCCCGGATGCCCTGCTGTGCGAGCATGCTGGTGAGTACTTCGCACCATTCTTCGTAGGGTACGTCATCCATAAATGCGTCGTAGACGCGTGCGAAGCTTTCATACATTCCCATTCCGGATCGCCTTACCTTCCTGAATATATCTTCCCGAATATACTTTCCCGGATATGCCTTCCTGCGTATACTTTCCTGGATTTACTTCCTAAATAAGAGATATTACCACACCTGTCCGAGGATGCCGTAGGATACGACGCACATGATCACGGTGGCCATCAAGATGCCCAGCAGAATGGCCGGGACTGCTTTGCGATTGTCAACGCCTAAGAGTGCCGCGATCAGGGAGCCTGTCCAGGCGCCGGTACCGGGGAGCGGGATGCCTACGAACAGCATTAGTCCCACGAATTCCCGCCGCCGGATGGTATCGCTCTTTCCCATGGCTCTGCGCTCCAGGGCCAGAACCGGGCGGGCGAAGAGTTTTGTCTTTTTCAATACCGCGAAGATTTTCGTGATCAGCAGCAGGATGAAGGGCACCGGGATGATGTTTCCGATGATGCAGATGGGGATCGCGGTCCACATTTTTACGCGCAGAAGCGAGGCCACGATCAGGCCTCCGCGCAGCTCCAGGATCGGGATCATGGACACCAGGAAGATTACCAGCTCGGGGCTCATCTTATCGCCCAGATTCTGGGCAAACCACTGTGCAAGTGTGTTGGTCATATTCTTATTTGTCCCTTCTGTTTTCTGTTTTTTGAATTTTAGATTCGCTCTGTTTTGAACATGCCCAGCCGGCGCTTCTTTCCACTTATTTCGTAAGCAGGGCCAGCTGGCGGACCAGTGCGTCCATCTCCTCGTCGGTTCCGATGGTGATGCGCAGGTAGTTATCGATTCTGGGCTGCCGGAAATAGCGTACGTAGATTCCTGCTTCTTTTAGTTTTTCGAACAGCTGCTGCGCCGGGATGCGCGGATGTGTCACAAACAGGAAGTTTGCGTACGAATCGGCAAATTGGAAGCCCAGGGCGCGAAGCTCGCCGCTGACGCGTTCGCGGGTGCGGATGATTCGCTGCGTGGTCTCCTCAAAATAGGCGCGGTCGCGTACAGCTGCCTCGCCGGCTGCGAGGGCTGCGCTGCTCATGGTGTAGGAATTGAAGGAGTACTTCACGTCATTCAGATACTTGATCAGTTCCTTGGAGGCAAAGGCTGCGCCGATGCGCATGCCGGCCAGGGACCGCGATTTTGAGAAAGTCTGCACGACCACCAGGTTGTCATACTGGTTCAGGAAGTGCAGTGCGCTCTCACCGCCGAAGTCGATGTAGGCCTCGTCCACGATTACGATGGAATCGGGGTTTGCAATCAGAATCTCTTCGATGCTGCTCTGCTCCATCAGCTGCCCGGTGGGGGCGTTGGGATTTGGAAAGATCACGCCGCCGTTCGACTCAAAATAGTCCTCCGTGCGGATCTGAAACTGGTCATCGAGCGGGATCTTCTGAAATGGAATTTTGAAAAGCTCTGCCCACACCTCGTAGAAGGAATAGGAAATATCCGGGAACAGCAGCGGTTTTTCGCTGTTAAAAAAGGTCATGAAGCACATGGCCAGCACATCGTCCGAGCCAACGCCGGTAAATACCTGCTCCGGATCCAGATGGTACTCTTCTGCCAGAGCCTGCGTAAGCTTCGCGCAGGTCGGGTCCGGATATCTGCGCAGCGCAGCGGGATCGAGGGCTTTCAGCGCCTGCTCCACCATCGGAGATGGCGGATAGGGGTTTTCGTTGGTGTTGAGCTTGATGATTCCGGGCCGTTTGGGCTGCTCCCCAGGAGTGTAGGGGGTCACACGGCGGATGTTCTTCTCCCATGCTTTCATAATTGTACTTCTTCCTTCTCTCGTACTTCCAGTTTGCGGATCGGATGGGCTGTCAAGTCAAATGTCCGCGCGTGCAGGCACGGCGGGCACTTTCCGGCTATTTTGCTATATTGTCTGAAAATGGGACAGAGAACCGTCCCCTGTCCCATTTTCCGGGGTTTCGGTTTTGCTCAGCCAGCTTCCTTCATGGAGGCCAGCTTGGCTGCCTGGTCGGCTGCGATGCAGCTGTCGATGATTTCGTTCAGGTCGCCGTCGAGCACTTTCTCCAGGCGGTAGAGGGTGAGGTTGATCCGGTGATCGGTCACCCGGCCCTGGGGGAAGTTGTAGGTGCGGATCTTCTCTGAGCGGTCGCCGGTGCCCACCTGGGAGCGGCGCTCCTGGGCCTGGGCGTCGTGTGCCTTCTGCAGTTCCAGGTCGTACAGCTTGGCGCGCAGGACCTTCAGGGCTTTGTCCTTGTTCTTGAGCTGGGACTTTTCGTCCTGGCAGGAGATGACGATTCCGGTCGGGATGTGGGTCAGACGCACTGCGGAATCGGTGGTGTTTACACACTGTCCGCCGTTGCCGGAGGCGCGGAATACGTCGAATTTGCAGTCGTTCAGATCCAGCTTGACGTCCACCTCTTCCGCCTCGGGCATGATGGCCACGGTGATGGTGGAGGTGTGGATGCGGCCGCCCGATTCAGTTTCGGGGACACGCTGCACGCGGTGTACGCCGGATTCGTATTTCAATTTGGAGTAGGCGCCGCGGCCTGTGATCATGAAGCTCACATATTTCATGCCGCCGATGCCGATCTCCTCGAAGTCCATCGTCTCCACCTTCCAGTGCTGACTCTCGGCATAGTGGACGTACATGCGGTAGATCTCAGCGGCGAACAGGGCTGCCTCGTCTCCGCCGGCGCCGGCACGGATTTCGACGATGACGTTTTTCTCATCATTGGGATCTTTGGGGAGCAGCTGGATCTGCAGCTCCTTTTCCAGAGAGGCACTTTCTTCCCGCGCGGCGCTCAGCTCTTCCTTGAGCATCTCGCGCATTTCGGGATCGTTTTCCTCCTCCAGGAGGGAGAGGCTGTCCTCGATGGTCTCCTGACTCTTGCGGTAGGCACGGTAGGTGTCCGCGATCGGAGAGATCTCCCCCTGCTCCTTCATCAGTTTCTGGAACCGCCCGGAATCGGCGATCACCTCCGGCTCTCCCAGCATGCGGAGGATCTCCTCCTGGCGGATCAGCAGGCTGTCCAGTCGGTCAAATATATTCATTCTTGGGATTCTTTCCTTTCATACTGTCAGAATAATACTGCCAGATTCATACTGTCGGAAGCTATTGCAAAGTTGTAAAGCATGCTTCTTTGTGTGGCCTGCCTGAGGGTACGGTTGCGTATGTTTGCATACGTTCAATTACGTTTTGGTACATTTTCTGGTCGCTGTCGCTATGGCTGATGCTCAGAGCTGTTTGGAAGATGCTCGGAGCTGCATGGATGATGCTCAGAAATATGCCATGCCATCCGGCCCGTCACCACGCGGTCAAGCCCGGCCAAGTCCCGGATCACGCGCACCTCTTCAAATCCGTTTTGTTGCAGCAGTGCGCTGACCGTCTCGCCCTGGTCCCATCCGATCTCGAGGAAAAGGCTGCCGCCTTCATTCAGATGCTGCGGGGCTTCGCGGGCGATACGGCGGTAAAAGACAAGTCCGTCCTCTCCGCCGTCCAGAGCCATGTGCGGGTCATGCTCACGCACCTCCGGCTCCAGGGTATCGATCTGCGCCCGGGCGATGTAAGGTGGATTGGAGACGATCACGTCGTAGCGCTCCGAAAGCGCTTCGAACAGGTCGCTGTGTACAAAGTGTACCTGGGCGCCCAGCGAACGGGCATTTTCCACGGCTACCTGCACCCCCAGTGAACGGGCATTTTCCGCGGCTACCTGCAGGGCCTTTTCCGACAGGTCGGAGGCCGTAACGGATGCTTCGGGAAATTGCAGTGCCAGGGTGATGGCGATGCAGCCTGAGCCTGTACATAAATCCAGAAGCTTCGGGTGGTAAGTCACGAGCCTGTCCTTATGCTGAGCAGATGCAACTGGCGCGTCACTTGCATCCGGCTCATCGCATGCATCTGGCGTGTCACTTACATCCGGCTCATCGCATGCATCTGACACGTCACTTGCATCTGGCTCATCGCATGCATCTGGCTCACCGCATGCATCTGACGCGTCACTTGCATCCGGCTCACTGTATGCATCTGACATATCACACGCATCATGACCGGCAGCCTGTGCTCCTCCAGCTTCCCTCACCAGGGTGCGCAGTGCCGCCCCTGCCTCCTCCACAAGCAGCTCCGTTTCGGGCCGCGGGATCAGCACATCGGGCGTGACGTGAAAGCGAAGGCCGCAGAACCAGGCCTCCCCCAGGATGTGCTGGAGCGGAATGCGCTCTGCGCGCCTGCTCAGGAGATGTTCAAAGTGCTCCTGCAGTTCCGGGCCTGCTGCGTCATTCATACGCATCAGGTAATCCTTCCGGGACATGCCGGACACAGCCTCCCAAAGTGCCCAGGAATCTGCCCGGGCGCCTTCGATGCCTGCACGGGTGAGGATCTCCTCTCCGCAATGCAGAAGTTCACGGATTTTGAGACTCTCCTCTTTCAGACACAGCGGTTCCCGGGCTGCGAGGCTCTCCTCTTTCTGGCGCTGCGGCTCACGAAAGGTCATAGTGTGCTCCGAAATTCTCGTTAAGATATTTTTTCCAGTCAAATACGGCTTCCACGGATGCGATGCCGACCTCGATCTGTGAGTCGTCGGGCTCGATCGTGGTCAGGCGCTGCAGGGCAAGGCCGGGCTTGCTCAGCAGGTTCACGACGGGGTTGTCGTATTTACCGGCCAGCCGGATGAATTCATAGGATACACCGGCGATGACCGGAATCAGCAGCAGACGGATCACGATCCGCAGCCACGGCGAGCTCACCCGGATGAACAGGAAGAAGATCACGCTGACGATCATGACGATCAACAGGAAGGAGGTGCCGCAGCGCTTGTGCTGGCGGGAGCTTTTGCGTACGTTTTCGACGTTCAGCTCCATGCCGTGCTCGATGCAGTTGATGCATTTGTGCTCGGCGCCGTGATACATGAAGGTCCTCTGGATGTCCTTCATACGTGAGATCAGGAACATGTAGCCCAGGAAGATCGCCATGCGCAGGCAGGCCTCCGCCACCGAGATGAGCACCTCGGAGCTGGTCACCATCCGGAGCGCACGGGATAAGAAGTAAGGGAGCATCATGAACAATGCCACCGACAGCACCACTGAAAACGCGACGGTGGCTCCCATCAGAAGCTTATTCTCTCCTTCCTCCTTCTGGGCGGGTGTTTCCTGGGACACGCGGCCGGCAAGCTTTTCTCGCTCCTGTGCTGCGTTTTCCTCGGTTTTTGCCAGAAGTGCGCGTGCTTCCTCCTCTTTGCCCGCGCTGCGCAGCCTTGCCGCTTTCTTTTCTGCTTTTTTACGTTCGTCCTTTAAGCGATCCTCGAGCTCCTGCGGTGTCTCCTCCGCGAAGAACTCGGCAGAGTACATCAGTGAGGACATGCCCAGGACCAGCGAATCGATAAAATTGAACACACCCCGGACGATTGGAAGTTTCGCTACCTTCGTCGCAGGGACGATGCTGTGATACACATCGGACTTGACTGCGATCTTGCCGTCCACGGTGCGCACCGCCACGGCGTAGTTCTCACCGTTGCGCATCATCACGCCTTCCATGACGGCCTGCCCGCCGATGTTTGAATATTTCATCCTGCATTCTTTCATAACTTTACTACCTTACATTCCACTGCCTTGCACTTCTATTTCTTCCAATAAGCAAAACAGGTTGAGACTGAACCAGCCTCAACCCATTGCCTGTAACGCTTATTTCGATGCAATACCGTACTTTCTGTTGAACTTATCGATACGGCCGCGGGCTGCAGTTGCTTTCTGCTGGCCGGTATAGAAAGAATGGCACTTGGAGCAAACCTCGACGTGGATCTCCTTCTTGGTGGAGCCGGTTACGAAGGTATTGCCGCAGTTGCAGGTTACGGTTGCCTGGTAATAAGTGGGATGGATTCCGTCTTTCATAGTTATACACCTCTTCTGATTAATTTTGTGAACTGCTTGCAGCGACTCCCGCTGCCGGTTTCCGGTCGATGATACGATCCTCGGACTCGAACGTTCCTCCCGCATCAAGCATTCCCGGACTATCCCTGCAAGTCCCTGCAGTTTGCTGCTGCGTACCGGAAAGAGGGCTGAAACACAAGTGAAATACACCCACTGCCTCCCGTGAAAATGCCGCAACAGCGTGATTATAACATGAGGAATGCGCTATTGCAAGCACAAATCTCACACTCTCAAACAGGGGCCAAACAGGGGACGGTTCTCTGTTTGGAGTATTTGTTATCTCCTAAGCGGATGAAAAACCGGAGGACCGGGGAGCGCCGGAGGAACAGGGGCCGGTTGGGTTCCCCGAAAGTGGGACACAGAACCGTCCCCTGTCCCATTTTTAGTAGACGGAGCGCTGTCGGCGCACGCGGGTGACGAGTTCGGCGTTGTTGCGTGTGTTGACGAACATGTTCAGGATGTTTTCGACGGCCTCGTCGCTCTTCATGCCGTTGAGAGCTTTGCGCATGATGTACATGGCCTCCTGCTCTTCCGGTGTCAGAAGCAGATCCTCCCGGCGGGTGCTGGATTTCTGGATGTCGATGGCGGGGAAGATGCGCCGCTCGGAGAGCTTGCGGTCGAGCACGAGTTCCATGTTGCCAGTGCCCTTGAATTCCTCGTACACGACGTCGTCCATTTTGCTGCCGGTGTCGACCAGGGCTGTCGCGAGGATCGTCAGGCTGCCGCCCTCACGCATGTTCCGGGCTGCGCCGAAGAAGCGCTTGGGCATGTGCAGTGCCGCCGGATCGAGACCGCCCGAAAGGGTACGTCCACTGGGCGGAACCGTCAGGTTGTAGGCTCTTGCCAGACGTGTGATGGAATCGAGCAGAATGGTCACGTCCTTGCCGTACTCCACCAGACGCTTGGCGCGCTCAATGCCCATTTCTGACACACGTTTGTGATGCTCGGGCAGCTCGTCGAAGGTGGAGTAGATAACTTCCACGTTGTCTCCCACGATTGCCTCGCGGATGTCGGTCACTTCCTCGGGACGCTCGTCGATCAGCAGGATCAGCAGATGCATGTCCTTTTCGTTCGCCAGGATCGAGCGGGCCACGTCCTTGAGCAGGGTGGTTTTTCCGGCTTTCGGCGGTGAAACGATCATGCCGCGCTGGCCTTTGCCGATGGGCGAGAACAGATCGACCACTCTCGAAGCGATCTCGCGGGAGCTGCGTTCCATGCGCATCCGCTGGTTCGGGAAGATCGGCGTCATGTCCTCGAAATTGTAGCGTTTCTGGGATTCGGACGGTGCGTAGCCGTTGATGTTTTTCAGATAAAGCAGCGCACTGAATTTTTCCTGCTGGGCACGGATCCTGGTGTTGCCGCAGATGATGTCACCGGTCTTGAGGCCGAAGCGGCGGATCTGGGACGGTGCCACATATACATCGTTTTCTCCGGGGAGGAAGTTGTCGCTGCGAATGAACCCGTAGCCTTCCGTCAGGACCTCGAGGATGCCTGAGACCTCCTGGCCGCTGTCGAGGGATGACAGATCCATCGGAGGACGGTCGAAGTTGTCACGTCTTGCATTTGTCTCCTCGCCGCGGGATGTTTCGTTGCGGGATGTTTCGCCACGGGATGCCTCACCGCGGGATGCCTCGTTGCGGGCTGTTTCGCCGCGGGAGGACTCACTGCGGAACTCGACTCGGGACGACTCGCTGCGGGACGACTCGCTACGGTACGACTCGCCGCGGGACGACTCGCTACGGTACGACTCGCCGCGGTATTCTTCTGACCGGGATGTTTCGCCACGGAAGGCTTCTGCACGGCCCCCTTCATCGCGGAAGCTTTCGCCGCGGATGCCCTCGCCGCGGGTTCCTTCTGTGCGATAACCTTCCCGTCTGGCGAATGCTTCACCCCGGGATGCATCCATGCGGGACCCTTCTCTTCTTACCGGCGCCTCGCCGCGGGAGCCTTCTCTGCGAAGAGGGGCCTCTGAACGCATCCCTTCTCTTCTTGCAGGTGCTTCGCCTCTTCCTGCATCGCGTCTGATGGGAGCTTCGCGTCTGGGATTTTCGCGTCTTGCGCCTTCTTCACCTCTTGCGGACTCGCGCCTTGCAACTTCTTCGCCTCTTGCGGACTCGCGCCTTGCAACTTCTTCGCCTCTTGCGGACTCGCGTCTTGCGCCTTCTTCACCTCTTGCGGACTCGCGCCTTGCGCCTTCTTCACCTCGTCCGGCATCACGGCGCATTCCGCCGGTGGTGCGTACTCTCTCCCGACGTGCAGGCTGTTCCTCCTGCCCGGCCGCCGGGGCCGCGCTTGTACGAGTCGCTGGAACTGCATTTGACCGAACCTCCGAGGCTGCACTTATACGGGCTGCCGGAGCCGCATCTTCTTTTTCAGATTCCGGAACAGGCTGCGCAGCTGTATCATTGTCCGTTGCCACGAGTGCATCAATGACATCCTTCTTCTTCATAGACGAAAGATGCCCGATGCCCCGTTCCTTTGCGATCTCCTTTAAAGAGACCAGGGACATTGCTTCATATTTTTCTCTCATATACGTTTTTTCCTCAGTTCTTGAAATAATTCCGGATCCGAATAACTGGCTTGCGCCATGATCCTGATGTTTTCAGACAGGCTGTGAACGTGCTTGTAAAAACAGAATAGCATTCCTTTCGCACTTTTGCAAGCCGCAGCCTGAAAGTTCTCAAGGAATGCTTATGATTTACAGCTCCCAGGGCATTTTTTCCGGAGCTGCCTGGTCGGCGAATTCCAGTTCGTTTCCAGCCAGCCGGGCGATGTCACGTACCTCCTCGGCGGGCATTTCCAGAAACGCGGAGACCTCCTCCACTGTCACTTTTCTTCCGAAGTCCTCCATGAGGGACTGCATGGCATCATCGAGCCGCTGTACCTTGCGCAGTGCTGCCCCACCGGCGTCATTTTCCTCCTGATGGTCCCGGATCACCTGCTCGAGATATTGGTTGATCTCGTTAAACAGTCTTGTCCGGTACGCCGCCAGAGAGTCCATCTTCTCAAGGCCGTCCAGAGCCAGCAGAAGGCCGACGCTTCCCTCCTGTACCAGATCCTCCGCCGGCAGTCCCTCCTGTTCGTACTCCGCTGCGAGGGAGCACACTGTCTGCAGATAAAGGGAGGAAAGCTGCTGTCTGGCATCTGCATCCTTCCGGGCCACGGCGTGAAAGAGCTCCAGCTCCCGGGAGGCTTCCGGTGCGCGGATCTGCTCGATTTCCCGCAGAAAACGTTCCAGGCCGGATTCTTCGTCCTGATCCGGGGCGGCTTCCGGTGCGCTTCCAGTGCCACGCGTTTTTGAGCCATCTGCTTCATCGGCTTCCTGGTGCAAGCCGAAACCGCTGGCATGGCCTAACTCAGTCCCGCGTTTTGCATCTCCGGTGACCTCGATGTGCTGCTCCTCCAGATAAGCACAGATCAGGTCAATCTGGTCCCCGGTCAGCGCGGCGTGCGCAAAAAAGTCTTCCACTTCTTTTCGACTGATTGTTCTGCCCTGGGATACAGCCTTTTCCCGGATCTCGCTGAGCAGCTCCCGAAATATTATCTTCTGATCCATTTACAATTGGTACCTCTCTCTATTGTTTTATCTGCAGATCGCTTCATTCTGTTACTCTTATGCCCGCCTCTTCGATTTTCCCTGGCTTTCTCATTGGGAAAAGGAGGGTGCTGTGAGGGAAAGCAGCACGGTTGTGGTCCTCCGTTGCAAGGCAGGACAGAGTCTTTTTTGACTACTTTGTCTACTATGACTACTTTTTTATAACATGACAAGGTGTGTTTCTCTTTAAAAAATTGGGACAGAGAACCATCCCCTGTCCCACTAAGATAGTTTCTCTATCTCCATGGCGTTTTGTCTGCCTGTCAAACACAGAACCGTCCCCTGTTTGACCCTGTTTGAAAAGTGGGACAGAGAACCGTCCCCTGTCCCACTTTTTTAGAATTCCTGTTTTTCCATGTAGCGCATGTATTTGACGACCATCAGTGCGATTTTGAAGGTGATGGCGTCTTCGAATACGCGCAGGTCGAGTCCCGTGGATTTTTGCAGCTTGTCCAGGCGGTACACGAGGGTGTTGCGGTGGATGTAGAGCTGTCTTGAGGTTTCCGAGACGTTCAGGTTGTTGTCGAAGAATTTGTTGATGGTTGTGAGTGTTTCGTCGTCGAAGTCGTCCGGGGATTTGTTTTCGAAGATCTCGCGGATGAACATTTTGCACAGTGGGATGGGCAGCTGGTAGATCAGGCGGCCGATGCCCAGTGAGCTGTAGGCGATGACTTTGCTCTCACTGAAGAAGATTTTGCCTACGTCGAGGGCCATGCGTGCTTCTTTGTAGGAGCGTGACACGTCCTTGATTTCGTCGACGATGGTGCCGTAGGCGATGACGGCGCTCTGGCGCTTGTCCTCAGGCAGAGCCTCGAGGATGGCGTTGCCGAGGGCATCCATCTGCGGGTAGAATTCGTTCTCCTCCAGCTCCTTCACCACGATGATGCTCTTCTCGTCCACTGCGGTGATGAAGTCGTTGCTGCGCGTGCTGAACATGGCGCGGATCATTTCCAGGCAGCTGTGTTCTTTTTCGTGGCTGACCTCGAGGATGAGAACGACACGACGCGCTTCCGAGGCGATGTGCAGCTTTTTGGCGCGGTTGTAGATGTCCACCAGCAGCAGATTGTCGAGCAGGAGGTTTTTGATAAAGTTGTCCTTATCGAAGCGCTCCTTGTAGGCTACGAGCAGGGTTTGTATCTGGAAGGCGGCCATCTTGCCGATCATGTATACGTCGTCGCTGTTGCCGTTGACGATCAGAATGTATTCGAGCTGGCTGTCATCGAGTACTTTGAAAAACTGATAGCCGGAAATGACCTGCGAATCCGCCGGTGAGCTGACAAAGCTCAGCACCGAATCCCGAAAGCTTTCCGCTCCCTCGAACGTGGCAGCCAGGAGAATGCCCTCGGTGTCCATGACGCATAAATCCACTCTGCTGATCGCCTTCAGCCCTTCCAGGGTAGACTGTAAAACCTGATTTGAAATCACAGCGAAATCCTCCTTCTCCAAGCGGGCAAACGAATTATAGCAGTATTGTAATATACTTTTCTTGAAAAATCAATCGCTTTTGTGAATTCTGACCAAAATCTCTTCTCGGTTATACTTCAAACAGAAGGTCGCCGTAGGAGGGCATGGGCCACATGGCTTTGTCTACGATCATTTCCAGATCATCCACCGGTGCGCGGAGTGCTTCCATTGCGGGGACGACCTGTGCGCGGTAAAACTCTGCCTGCTCTTTCGCGCCGGTTACTTTGCAGGCCTGCTCCTCCACGACCCGGAGGGCATCGAGGGCATCGCTGGTCTTTTCCAGAAGTGCCGAGCACTGACGCAGGATTTTTTCCTGGACGGGGGCGTTAACGCCTACGGCCTTGACGGAGGCGATCGTGTCGGCCAGGGTTCCGGTGTAGTGGATGGCTGCAGGGATGAACTGCTTGGTGGCCATGTCGATCATGGTGCGGGCTTCGATGTTAATTGCCTTTGCATAGTTCTCGTACTTGATCTCGGCACGGGAGCGAAGCTCGGACTCGGTGAATACGCCGAACTTGCCGAACACGGCGATGGATTTTTCGCTGGTGAGTGCCGGGATGGCCTCCACCATGGAGCCGAGATTGGGCAGGCCGCGGCGCGCTGCTTCCTCCACCCATTCCTCGGAGTAGCCGTTGCCGTTGAAGATGATCCGCTGATGCTCGGTCAGGTACTGCTTGATCAGGTCGTGCAGGGCGCTTTCGCGGTCCTCGGCCTTCTCCAGAACATCACAGGCCTCGCTGAAGGCTTCCGCTACGATCGTGTTGAGCACGATGTTGGGGGAGGCGATGGTGTCACGCGATCCCACCATGCGGAACTCGAATTTGTTGCCGGTGAAGGCAAAGGGCGAGGTGCGGTTGCGGTCGGTGGCGTCCTTGAACAGATCCGGCAGGGTGGATACGCCCGTGTGGATCACGCCGCCCTTTTTGCTGCTGGTGGCGCTTCCGGACTCGATGAGCTGGTTGACCACATCCTGCAGCTGTTCTCCCAGGAATACGGAGACGATCGCGGGCGGTGCCTCGTTGGCGCCCAGACGGTGATCGTTGCCCGGATCGGCGGCCGATTCGCGCAGCAGATCTCCATGGATGTCCACGGCCTTCAGGATGCAGGAAAGCACCAGCAGAAACTGCATATTCTCGTGAGGGGTCTTGCCCGGATCGAGCAGGTTGATGCCATCGTCCGTGGTGAGGGACCAGTTGTTGTGCTTACCGGAGCCGTTCACGCCTGCGAAGGGCTTCTCGTGCAGCAGACACTTGAGGCCATGGCGGGAAGCCACGCGCTTGAGGGTCTGCATGACCAGATGGTTGTGGTCGACTGCCACGTTGACCTTGGCGTAGATCGGCGCCAGCTCATGCTGCGCGGGAGCTACCTCGTTGTGCTGTGTTTTGGAGGTCACGCCCATCTTCCACAGCTCCTCGTTCACGTCCTTCATGAAGGAGGCGATCCGCTGGCGGATGGTGCCGAAATAATGATCGTCCAGCTCCTGGCCCTTGGGCGGCATCGCGCCGAACAGGGTCCGGCCTGTGTAGATCAGGTCCTTTCTCTGGCGGAATTTCTCCGCATCCACCAGGAAGTATTCCTGCTCTGCCCCGACGGAAGGCGTCACCTTCCTGGAGATGGTGTTCCCGAACAGGCGGATCAGCCGCAGGGACTGGATATTGATTGCTTCCATGGAGCGCAGCAGCGGCGTCTTCTGGTCCAGGGCTTCCCCTGTGTAGGAGCAGAAGGCCGTCGGGATGCACAGCACGCAGCCGGAGGCGTCCTTCCGAACAAAGGCCGGGGACGTGCAGTCCCAGGCGGTGTAGCCTCTCGCCTCGAAGGTTGCCCGCAGTCCGCCGGAGGGGAATGAGGAAGCGTCAGGCTCACCCTTGATCAGCTCCTTGCCGGAGAAATCCATCAGGATGCTGCCGTCTGCCTTCGGTGCGGTGATGAAGGAATCATGCTTCTCCGCCGTCACGCCGGTGAGCGGCTGGAACCAGTGGGTGTAGTGGGTCGCGCCCTTTTCGATCGCCCACTCCTTCATGGCCTCCGCTACGACCTCAGCCACCATCGGATCGAGTTCCTTGCCCTCGTCGATGGTCTTGTGCAGCTGCTTGTATATTTTGTGGGGCAGCCGCTCCTGCATGACCCGGTCGCTGAAAACGTTCTCACCGAAGATATCTGCCACGTTGAAGTAATCACTCATAAACTTCCTAATCCTCCTGCTAAGTGCTCTTCCTGTTGCCATACGCTGTTTTGACCTGTGGCGGCCCTGGCATGATGCCGCTGCTTTCGCCTGTGGCGGCCCTGGCATGATGCCGCTGTTTTGACCTGTGGCGGCCCTGGCATGATGCCGCTGCTTTCGCCTGTGGCGGCCCTGGCATGATGCCGCTGTTTTGGCCTGTGGCGGCCCTGGCATGATGCCGCTGCTTTACCCCGAGGTGGGGGCCGCCTGTGCTATGTTATCATAAAGTTTTCAAAACGCAAACCTGTTTTTAATCAAACAGCGAACTATGGCTCTGTCTGCCCGGTGACATTCAGGTAGACGTCCTCCCGGCGGTGGAAGCCGCTTTCAATGATTTCCTGGTCCAGGTTTTCCCTGGTGACGGCAATTGGCTCAATGCGGTAGTAGGGGACGTCCTGTGTTCCGTCGAAGATGGTCTCTGTTACACTGGTTTCGGTCACATTGGTCTCTGATTCCGGCTGAGTGGATGCGGCTTCATCCTCTTTCTCGCCCTGTGAGGCAATTGCCGAGGCGAAGGCTGAGGCGGAAGCTGAGGTGGATGCTGGGGTGGAGGCTAAAGCGACGGTGCTCCCGTTACGCTCCTTGCCCAGCTGCACAGAGAGCTGAGCTGCCTTTCTCGCCAGGGTTTCCACGGGCTTGTATACGGTCATTTCCTGGGTGCCTTCGACGATTCGCTGACAGGCGGACAGCTCGGCGTCCTGCGCCACTACGACTACCTGCCCGGCAAGCCGGTGCTCCGAGAGGGCGCGGATGGCCTGGGAGGCCAGATCGTCATTGCCGCACATGATCCCGTCCACGTGGGGATGCTCTGTCAGGCCCTCGCTGACTGCGTCGAAGGCCAGCTCTGCCAGCCAGTTCCGGCAGTAGGCGCTGTAGATGATTTCCAGGTCTGAGCCTGCCAGTGAGGTTTCGAGACCGTGGATCACCTGCTCCACGTTATTGTCGCTCTGGCTTCCGTATATAGCGAAGAGCTTTCCTCCGCCGGGGAGGGCTCTGCGCAGAGCTTCGCCCATCAGGCGGCCCACCATCTCATTGTCGAAGGAGATGTACAGGTCGGTTCCTGCGTTGCGGATCAGCCGGTCGTAGCATACCACGCGGATTCCTTCGGCCTGGGCGCGGGCGATCACGTCCGTGAGGGCATCTCCGTCGATGGCGATGATTACGATCACGTCCACATTCTTTTCGATGAAGTACTCGATCTGGGAGATCTGCTCCTCCACATCTCCGTTCGCATTCTGGACGTTGACCTCTGCCCCCAGCTCCTGGGCGGTGGACACAAAGACGTCGCGGTCCCGCGTCCAGCGCTCGATCACGAAAGAATCAAAGCTCAGTCCGATCTGCACTGCCCGCTCCGGGCTGCCTGTTTCCTGCTCCAGTGAAGCCTCCTGGACCGGGGTGCGCTGCGCGCAGCCGGTCAACGTCAGGAGCACTGCAAGGAGTACAAGGAGTATCCTGCTGATCGGCAGGAAAGCCCGGAAAGGGCCTGGGCCTGTGATGCGATCCTTTCTCATTTTTCTCTCTCCCGTGCGTATTTCACTATCTTGGGTTGCTCTCAAGCATTCTGTACCCAAACACTTTTATCCCAAATATTTCGTTGCCTTATGACAATTGCAAAGCAGCATTTCTTTACTTTACTTTATCCAACTGTTACTTACCTTAATTCGACGTGCAATTTATCCCTGCCATACACGGTCACTACAGTTTACCGATACCTGTCTCCGTCACTGCAAATTTGCCGTTGCCAGTCTGGCACTGCAATCTGCCGTTGCCAATCTCTGTCACTGCAATCTGCCGCCTGTGCTCGCTGTTGTCCGACTACTGCCTGACTACAATCCGACTACTGCCCGCAGTCTTCCCGGCCAGCAATCACTCGCTTCCGCTCTCCCGGTATTCCCTGGGCGTCATTTCGGTCTGCTTTTTGAACAGTCTGCTGAAGTAGTTCGGATCGGAATATCCGACGCGGCTGCTGATTTCCTTGACGCTGAGGTCTCCTTCCTTCAGCAGGAGCTTGGCCTTTTCCACCCGGATCCTGGTCAGGTATTCGATGAAGTTCTCCCCGGACTCTTCCTTGAAAAGCTTGCTGAAGTAGTAGGGGCTGATGTTGACCTCCCGGGACACATCGTCCAGGGAGATGTCGGTATCGTAGTGCTCCAGGATGTAATTCCGGGCTTTGGTGACGGCGGTTTCGGACTGCTTTTCCTTCCGGTCCCGGATTGCTTCGCAGGCGGCGCTCATCTTCTCGAAGAACCAGGCCCGGAGCTGTTCATAGTCGTCCAGCATCATGACCTCGGTCAGGTAATTGTTGCGGTACTCGAAGCCGTAGTTGACGGCGCCCTCCCGGAAGGCCTCCCGCTCCGCCCAGATGATGTATTCCAGCACCTTCAGACGGATGTTGTCCCTGCTGTCGGGATAGCGCTTGATCATCCAGTCGAAGAAGCTTCCCGCCTGGGCGCGCATGCCTTCCATGTCTCCCTTTTTCAGGCAGTCGAAGATCGCTTTCTCCACGTCAGCCGGGAAATCTCCCTCATAGGAGCCGCGGGCTCTGGTGTCGCTGCTGTGGATGATCCGGCTGGCGCTTTCCTGGAGGGCTCTGACGGCCTCCTGATAGGAGAACCGCAGCTCGGACATACTGTGCACGCAGCCGATTCCGACGCGGAAGCGGATTTGCAGCTGCTGCTCGAGGCGGTCGGCGATTCTGCGCATCAGCTCGATGATCTGGATGCGCTCCTCGTACTCGGCCGACGGCCGTTCGAAGGGAACCACCGCAACGATCCGGCTGGAGGTGGCCGAGCCGATCATGCAGTGCATGTAGGATTTGACGATCGCCCGGAACTGCGGGTAGAAATCCTGCGCCCGGATGCTGATCTCCATGGACTGTTCTTCCGACTCGTCCTTGATGGAAGCCCCGAGCCGGAAAATGCAGATGTAGGCGTACTGCTCGGTGATTTCCAGCAGCTGCCGGTAGTAATCGGCGTCCTGCAGCTCCCCGGGCATCACGATGCTGCTCACAAATCCGTTTTCCACCAGCGGCACGATGGTTTCGAGCTTTTCCTGCACCTTGAGCTGGTCGCTGCGTTTGCGGCGCATCTGGTCCACCTTGTCCATGGCTTCCTGCGTCACCTCAAGGATCGTGCGGCGGTTGACCGGTTTGGTCAGATACCGCTCGGCGCCCAGTGCGATCGCCTCAGCGGCGTAATCAAACTTGTCAAAGGCCGAGATCACATAAAACAGGACCGTCTGGTTGAAGCTGCGGATCTCCCGCATAGCCTGCAGGCCGTTGATGCCGGGCATCTGGATGTCCATGAAGATGATGTCCGGATGAAAAAATTCTGCCTGCTCGATGGCCGCCCGGCCTGTCTTGGCCGTCTCGATTTCACAGGTGTCGGGGTAGTTTTTCAGGATCACGCCCTTGAGCGATTCCACCATGATGCCTTCATCATCTGCAATCAGAATTCGATACATGCTATTTTACCTTTCGGATTCGATTCTTCTTTCTTTTCTTGATTTGTTTCTTATGCTGCTTCTCAGATGAGCTTATTTTTCTGTTTCTTAATAAGCTTATTTTTTCTTCTAATCTTCTATTCCTGCCCCGCATCTGGCTCCGGAACGGCACTTTCTCTCTGCCCCGCATCTGGCTCCGGAACGGCACTTTTCTCCTCCTGCCCTGCATCCCCGGCAGGCCCGACCCGCGGCAGCACCACGGTCACCTCGGTGCCGAGTCCTTTTCCGTCGCTATGGATGGAGAGAAGGTCCTCCTGGTCATAGTAGAGCATCAGCCGGTTACGTACATTTGCCAGTCCAATGCCAGTGGAGCCGTTTACCTGCTCCGAATGGTAGTCGCCGGAGCTCACCAGTGCGATCTGCTCCCGGGTCATGCCCTCTCCGTTGTCGGAGACGGTGACGCGGACCTGATCCTCCTCCACTTCCACGCTGAGTGTGATGATGCCGCGGTCGATCATGTCCCGGATGCCATGGGTCACGGCATTTTCAACGATGGGCTGCAGGATCATTCCGGGCATGCGCCAGTTTCGCGGCTCGCCGCTGATCTGCTTGCGGTAGAGGATGTCTCCGGCGAAACGCACATTCAAAATATAGATGTAATTGTCCACGGAGGCGATTTCCTCCTCCAGGGTGGAGCTTCCGTCGGTGTTCTTGATGGTGTAGCGGAAGAAGTCCGCCATCTTCTCCAGGAATTCGCCGGTCCCGTCTGCCTCCTCCATCATGGCCAGCTGGGCGCCGGCGTTCAGGGAATTGAACAGAAAGTGCGGGTTGATCTGCGCCTGCAGAAATTTGAGCTGTGCCTCCTTGAGGTTGGCCTCCATCGCCAGCTCGTTCTGCTTCATCCGTGCCTGGGATTCCATGCTGGTGCGCAGACGCTCGATATACGCGCGGATGCTCTCGAGCATCTGGCGGAAGGTGTTGGTGACGACGCCGATCTCGTCCCCGGTGGCCGCCGCCGGAATGTTGACCAGGAAATCTCCGTCCGCCACCCGGGTGGCCGCCGCCGAAAGGATCGTGAGCGGGTGGATCATGGTCCGGATCACCACGGCGATGAAGATCAGACAGAAGAAGTACAGAGCCACGATCACGCCCAGGCTCAGCAGCTCCAGAATCCGCATGGCTGAGAGCAGGAACTGGTAGTTGCGCGAGTTGCGGTCGAACTGCAGGCTGTTGAGCTTCTCAATGTGCATGTTGATGTAGTGGAACAGATCCTCCTGCCGGGTGTACAGCTCCTTGTAGCGCTCCACGTTGCGGCCGCGCTTGGCCTGTACCGTCGCGTCGGCGATCTCCAGATACCGTTCCGACATGTTCCGGATGTTTTTCTCGAGGAGCTTGATTTCCGAGTCCATTCGCTTGCCGTTCAGCTGCTCGATCAGTGCGTGATATTCCTGGACCGACCGGTAGTACTCCTCCAGCGCCTCGCTGCTCTTGGTGTTCAGATATTCATAGACGTGCCCCTGCAGCAGACCCAGTTCTTCGGTGAGCTCGGAGATCGTCACGTTGGAGGCGAAGACGGAATCGATCGTGCGGACCATGGAGGAGATCTGGCGGTAGATGAAGAGGTTGACAAGCAGTGTTACTGCCAGCGTCACCGCAACCATGCCGATCAGCCTGGTCTGGATGGAATCTCCCTTGCCGACTTTCGCGGTTTGAATGGAATCCCCTTTGCCGACTTTCGCTGTTTCTCTCATGCGGCACCTCCCTGCGCGAAAGGCGCTTTTTCTTCCTCGTTCTCTTCCTCTCTTCCTTTTTCTCTTTCTTTCTCTCTCCCGTCCTCTTCTCCGGTTCCCCGGTCGATTCCATAGGTTTTCCGATAGCTTTCCACATTTTCCTGTGTGATCATTTCGATGCCTACATTGAAGTAGCTGCTCACATGACCGCTTTCGCAGTACTCATTCAGAGCTTCTATCCCAAGCCGGCCGATCTGCCGGGCATCTACATTCAGGGTCGAGGTGACCAGTCCCTTCTCGACGGCCTCCAGCGTGCTCTCCGAGGCATAGTAGCCGATGATCGACAGGTTGCCCACCTGGTTGTAGTCCACCAGCGCACTCTTCACACATTCCGTGGACACCGGATCCAGGCAGATCATCACCTCGGGCAGTTCTCCTCCGGACACGAAGATGTCCCGGATGTCCTCCTCCGCGTCAAAGCTGCTGGCCGTGTTGATGCCGTAAGTAGAGAAGCGGATCTCCTGACCCGGCGCCTTCCCCTGCTCCGCCCGGCGCAGCATCTGCGTGTACAGAAGGCCCTCGCTTTCGCCCTCGCCGCTCTGGGAGAGCAGAACCAGTACATTTCCGTCCGCTCCGTCCAAAACGCGCAGAACCTCCTCGCCGTAAATCTCACCCATCTGATAGCTGTTGAGGCCGATGTAGCTGATGCGCCGGCTGCTCGCAGAATCATTGAGCAGCGTGATGACTGGGATCTGCCGCTGCGAGGCCTCCTCGATCAGCTCCGTCAGGTCCTCTCCCGAGCGCTGGTACAAAATGATGCCGTCCGGCTTTGCCGCGACCGCGATTTCCATACATTCAGCTGCGCCGTAGGAAGCAGCCAGCCCCTGGCCGGTCCATTCCACGGCAGCATCCGTCTCGCGCGCCGCCTCCTGCGCCGCCGCAAAAATTGCTTCCCACTGCTGGGAGTGATCGTCTGAGATCATCATATAATGGCGTTTATAGACATGCAGCCCCGTTCCCTGCACCTGGATCTCGCTGATGCTCCTCTCCGAGAGGATCCACAGCGCCGACACCAGCACAATTGCGGCAAACAGGAACAGACCGGCCACGAAATAGGATTTCCGCACGTTTTGCCTCCTGCGTATGTTCTTACTTATACATCCTTGCCATTATAACATACTGCCTGATAGCTGAGAAGTGGGACAGGGTGCAAACAGGGGACGGTTCTGTGTTTGACAATGATGCATGTCAAGCGCAGAAACATCCCCTGCTTGTATTATATGGTTTTTTATTACACGCCATTTGTGAGCCGACAGGGACGTAACTTCCTGATGATCTGGCAGGAGCATCACTTCCTGATGATCTGGCAGGGCCGGACTTCCTGATGATCTGGCAGGGCCGCAGCTTCTTACTCATCTTGCCGGGCGAAATGAGCCGGGAAGCAACGTCTCTGCTGGTTCACACTGACTCTCTGCTGACTCACGGCTTTCTCACCCTGATTTCCCGGTCACGCCTGCGCGTATTCCTCGAGGGTAAGCATGGACAGCCGGATATATTCCCGCAGCAGGGCATCCTCGAGGTTTTCGTGGAGAATTTCCTCAGCTTTCCGGATGCGATAGAGTACGGTGTTGCGGTGAGTGTGCAGCAGTGCCGCGGTGCGGGTGTAGGAGCGCTCGGCGTCGAGGAACACCTTCAGTGTTTCGTACAGCTCGTCGCCTTCCCTCTTCCGGTATTCCCACAGCTTGCGCACAGCCGGATGCACGGCCCGCAGTCTCAGAGCCGGGCCACTCTGCGTGAACAGATATCGCGCACCGCAGTCGCGCATGAAGAATACCTCCCCGCAGGAAAGACGCCGCGCGGGTGCCTTCTGCATGGCATAGTCTGCCTGGTGAAACAGAAACGGCAGTGCATTAATATCCGAAGCGGGCAGCGAAAACCCCAGCCGGACCTCGTCCTGAGAGATGTAAGCCTGCACGGTTGCATGAAAATTGACATCCGCCGACAGTTCCCAGTTTGCAATCAGAATCACGTACGGATTCTGCCGCAGGATGACACATCCCGGCACGGTCCGGAGCATCGCGTGCATCAGGAGGTTGATCGACACCTCGACATTCCGTTTTTCTCCCGGCTCGATCAGTGCGATCTGAAACAGGTCGTCGCTTCTCCACTGCTGATAGGACAGCTGCAGTGCAAGTTCTTTTTCGCTCCACGTTCCTCCGAAGAGCATCTTGTAGAATACATTCTGGCCGGATGCGGATGTTTCCTGCCCCAGTACTGTTTCAAGGATTTCGCAAAGTACCTCCGCCAGCTGCTCGTCTCCCGGTGTAAGGGGACGGTTTTTCTCCAGAATGGTCAGCCGTCCGCATTCTCTTCCCTGTGCCATGAGGGAGCAGGAGATCCCGCCAAAGCGCAGTTTTCCGTCCCGGCGGACGCGGTGGAGCCTGCGCGATTGTGCCTGGGCGGTGGTGGGGCGGATGGGGGCTGCGGTTTCTGGGGCGGTGCCGGCTGCGAGGCCTGTGCTTTCGGCGTAACTGCCGGGTGCGACGCCCTGGCCTGCCCAATTCTCTATGCTTTTTGGGCCTTCACTGGCGGCTGCGCCGCCCTGGCCTGAGTGGTATCTGCCACCTCCCATTTCGGATTCCAGGTACAGCAGCCTGGATATCCGCACCGAGGAATGCCGGTTCCGGCAAAGATACTGCCATTCCTCATCCATTGCATTCGGGTCGGGTTCAGAACTGATGCCCAGCAGCAGATGATTTCCGTCCAGCAGGATCATGGGATTTTGAAAAATCCAGCGAGACCGGTCGATCACCTTCTGGAAATCCTTCCGCATGACCGCGCATCTGACCTGCTCTTCCCATTCCCGAAACTCGTCGAATATTCCCTGCAGGATCTCAAAGCCCTCCAGCAGGCTGATTCCCCGCAGACGGATGCGGCTTTCGCCGCCCTGGTAAATCACTTCTTCACCGGAGGCATATACATACACGCAGTCTGTTGCATACGCAAGCCTTGCACTTTTTCGCACCGGTGCGTCATCTGCCGCGATCTCACAGGTTATGTCCAGCCCTGAAGACAGACGGTTTGCAATCATCCACATGCTCAGTTTCATGTGATTTCCTCCGATTTTTTTTACTTTTATAAGCTTCTCCGGGCGCAGCGCCGGTATTGCTGAGGCAGAAACGAATGTGTCCCTCGCACGAACAGGTGCTGCCATCCACTATGTATTATGCGCTCTAACAAGCTCCGCCACGCTATAATGTATCACTCGCTCTAACAAGCTCCGTCACGCCATTATGTATCACGCGCTCTAACAAGCTCCGTCATGCCATTATGTATCACGCGCTCTAACAAGCTCCACCACGCCATTATGTATCACGCGCACAAACAAGTGCCGCCCTGCCTGCGTACGGATTGTGCATCGCTTCTATTGGAAACATTTTACAATAATTTTATGATAATTGTATAGTATTTTCCACTTTGTGACGGGAAGTGGATCGACAGGGAGTGGGGCAAGGGACGGTTCTTAGGTCCCACGATCCCCTGGCGCAGAATTGTCAAGGGCTTTGGAACGGAGGACGATCTCCTGTCCCATTACGGATTTGAGGGCGAAAAACGTCCCCTGTACCATTTCCCCTGACGAAGAGTTGTCACGAGTTTTGGGACACAGAACCGTCCCCTGTCCCATTTTCAAGAGGGAGGTAATCATGAGTACAGAGAAAACCCCTAAGAAGCTCAGCACCAGTTTGAAGACCTTTTTTGGTATTGGTGACTTCGGCTTCACGCTGATGTCGAACATCGACACCTTCTATGCGTCCTATTTCTTTATCAACATTGCCATGTTCCCGCTGGCGGTCGTGTCGGTGATGACGACGATCTCAGCGGTGGTGGATCTGATCCTTTCCTGCCTGTACGGGGCATGGATGAATAAGATCAAGCCGCATAAGTGGGGACGCTATCGCTCCTGGCTGGTGCTGACGCCGTGGCTGGTGCCGTTCCTCTATGCGCTGGAGTTTCTGAAGATCGGCAATCAGACGGTGAGTATCGTTCTGATGACGCTGGCGATGATCACCAGCCGTATCGCGTGGAACCTTCCCTATATTGCCAATCTTTCCATGATCAATGTGGCCGGCAAGACTACCGAGGACCGGATGGCGCTTTCCTCCATCCGTATGGTGTGGACCGCTCTGGGCAGTGTGATCTACTCCTATCTTGGGCCGTTCGTGGTCGCGCGCTTTGCTGCTGCGATCGGGGAGAAGAATTCCTACGCGGCGACCGCTTTCGTGTTTGCTGCATTCATGGCGGCTGCGTATTTTGCGCACTTTAAGATGTTTGATGGATATGAGGAGACCGGCGAGGAGGAGATGCGGCGTCTGGCTGCGACCAGAAATAAGGGTAATGCCGCGGCGGCGCCGAAGGTCAGTGCACTGGCTGCCATCCGCTGCAATCCGCATCTGATTGCCCTGATCCTTTCCACTACGACCAAATATATGGTGCTGTTCCTTGTAAACGGTATTGCGATCTACTATTTCCAGTATATCTCGCACAATGAAGGACTCTTTGCGACCTTCATTCTGGTCACAAATCTTTTGGGTGTTGCCGCTTCGTATGTTTCCAAATACTTTGTGGCAAAGCTTGGCTCCAAGCAGACGGTGTTCCTGAGCTATGTTGCCATGGGTGTTTTGATGATCATTGCCTATTTCTGCTTCAAGAGCACGATTGTCGTTATTATCCTGATGTCGATCATGTTCTTTGCGATGAACCTGACCAACGCCTGCGACCCCGAGCTGTTCGCGATCTGCGCCGGTTACAGCTCCCAGAAGACCGGCTTTGATACGACCGGCACGGTCATGGGACTTCTGACCGTTCCCGTGAAATTCGGTATCGTCATGCGCGGTATTCTCATCAGTGTGGCGCTTGGTATCGGCGGCTTCTCAGCTTCGATCGACCCGGCTACAGCAGATGCCGCCGTGCAGCGTGGTATCTGCATCGGCTTCATGATCATCCCGGCTGTTGTTGTGCTGGTAGGCGCGGTGATCCTGCAGCTTGGGTATCGGCTCGGCGGGAATAAGTAAGAACCGCATGGCTCTGGTGCTGTTTAACGCGAGGAGCCGCGTGTTTGCGGCGGTGGCCTGCGCTGGAAGCCGCGTGTCTGCGGCGATGGCCTGCGTTGGAAGCCGCGTATCTATGGCGGTGGCCTGCGCTGGAAGCCGCGTGTCTGCGGCGGTGTATCTGTAAAGTGGCGGCCATGAGACACCAGCGCAGGACTGGCGTGGCCTGGCCTTGCAACGTATCACACGTCATAATTATATTTCATGCCATATGTAACGGTATTAAAACGGTTATAAATTCGATAAGGAGGGAATCCATATGCTGACCAAAAAGCAAAATCTGCTTGAAACCATTCGCGGCGGGAAGCCGGATCGTTTTGTCAATCAGTATGAGTATATTGCGCAGGTGTTTGATCCGGTGATCCTCAATGCGCTCGGCAACTGCCCCAAGGGCGGCAGCTGCATCAACGGATGGGGTGTGACCATCCAGTATCCCGACTATGTGCCCGGCCCCTTCCCGGATACCAGCCCGGATAAGGTTGTGGTGAAGGATGTTGAAAACTGGCGGGACTATGTGAAGGCCCCCGAGACGGTGTTCCCGGACGAAGCCTGGGCGCCTTTCGTCGCACAGGCACAGGCGGTCGACCGTAATGAGATGTTCCTGGCTCCCTTTGTGGCCCCCGGCATTTTCGAAAAGCTGCATTATCTGATCGGAATGGAAGAATGCATGATGGCCTTCTACGAGGAACCGGATGCCATGAAGGAGCTGATCGATTTCCTTGCGGACTGGGAGATCGCACACGCAAAGGAATACATCCGCCACATTCATCCCGATGCACTGTTCCACCACGACGACTGGGGCAGCCAGAAATCTACCTTCCTCTCCCCGGCAATGTTTGAAGAATTCATCCTTCCGGCCTACAAGAAGATCTACGGCTTCTGGAAGGACAACGGCGTGGAGCTGATCGTGCATCACTCTGACTCCTACGCTGCGACGCTGGTCCCGTACATGATCGAGATGGGCATCGACATCTGGCAGGGTGTCATGTCCACCAACGATGTGCCTGCCCTTGTGAAACAGTACGGCGGCAAGATCAGCTTCCACGGCGGCATCGACAACGGCAAAGTTGACCGCGTCGACTGGACCGAGGAAAAAATCATGAAGGAAGTGCGCGAGGTGTGTGAAGCCTGCGGCAACCTCTACTTCATCCCCGGCACCACCATGGGCGGCCCGGAGAGCACGTATCTGAATGTATACGAAACCACCTCCGCCTGCATCGACCTCATGTCCAAAGAAAAATTCGGTTATGAGGGATCCTCCGGCAACGTGTCCAACCCGCTGTTCGCCAGGATCGACCGCGAAAGCGCCAAGTAAGAGGCTGGTAAGATACAAAACCCGATAAGATACAAGTAAAACAACCAGGGTGCGGCTGTGTGTGTAATTCAAACACACAGCCGCACCCCTTTTATTTTCGACCCTGACAGGCATCTACGTTTTGCGCTTTCATTTTTCTTTCGCCCGCCCCGGAATGGCTTCCGATTGGCGCTTCGTGGCAGGAAACTTGGAGTGTTTCAAGCTTGTTCATGCCACCCGGCGCTCTCCAGCGCCCGCTCCGGGCAGGAGTTTTGGCTTGCCTGTAGTTTTTCCATGCCACCCGGCGCTCTCCGCCTTTATTTGGCTCCCACAAGCATCTACACCTTACGTTCTCTCGGTTTTCTTTTCTCGGTTATCTCGTTCTCTCGGTTTTTGTTTTCTCGGTTATCTCGTTCTCTCTTCCGCTCATTCCGTCCTGTCTCGCACTAACGACCGAAATCTCGCCATCAACCACAAAACACGCCCTGATCGCCGCAAAAAAAGTGGGACAGAGAACCATCCCCTGTCCCAAAATGCTCACACGCCGCCGAAGTGGAATATGATTCCGATCAGCGCCGAGATTGCAATGAATATTACCGGATGCCATTTCAGTTTTTTTTGTGCGATGAACAATACGACTGCCAGTGCGATTGCGGGCAGGTTGAAAAAGTTCAGAAAGCTTCCGCCCTCCGAAAGCACGTTCATGTGCACCAGTGCGATCCGCGCGACGTTGATGCCTGCTGCGGAGATCATGGCGATGGAGGCTGGACGCAGTCCATAGAAGGCGCTCTCCACGTACTTGTTGTCTTTGAACTTGCTCAGCAACTTCGAGATGATAATGATAATGATCACGGACGGCATCGCAAGTCCGATGGTCGCCACAATTCCTCCGGGAACGCCTGCCGTGAGGAAGCCTGCGAAGGTGGCCATGTTGATGCCGATCGCGCCGGGGGTCGACTCTGATACAGCGATCATGTCGGCAACGTCGCTGTGGGTAAACCAGCCCGTGTTGTTGGACATTTCATAGAGGAAGGGCAGTGTCGCCAGGCCTCCGCCAACAGAAAATAATCCTGTCTTGAAAAACTGAAGAAACAGGAGCAGATAAATCATCCCTGTCGCCTCCTCTCTTTTGCGGTCTGCCACACCACGCCGAAGACACCGGCTGCGATCACCAGAACCGCGGCAGGTACTTTGAAGGGAAGCAGCCCGGAGCACACCGTGATCCCGAAGATCACCAGATACAGGATCAGCGCGATGTTATCCGGCACCGACTTTTTCCACAGCCGCAGCACGGCCTGGAAGATGAGCACGCACACGCACACGCGGATCCCGGCAAAGGCATTCTTCACCACCGGCAGGTCAGCGAAGTTTGTCAGAAACGCCGAGATGACCAGAATGATCAGGATCGGAACCGTGAGGAAACCGAGCGTTGCAGCAAGCGCTCCGGGGATCTTCTTTCTCTTATATCCGATAAATGTGGAAACATTTAATGCGATCACACCCGGCGTGCACTGCCCGATGGCAAAATAATCCATCAGCTCCTCCGTGGTCGTCCAGTGACGCTTTTCGTTCAGATCACGTTCCAGCAGCGGCAGCATGGCATAGCCCCCACCGAAATTCACCGCGCCGATCCGCAAAAAAGCCAGATACAGCTCCAGCAGCTCTTTCATGTTGCGCTCTTTCTCCCTTCATCAATGCAAAAAACGGGACAGGGGACGGTTCTTCGTCCTGACTTCACGTTTGCTTAGAAAAAGGGCCAGGCATCAGCCTGACCCTTTCTTAGCTGCGGAAGATGGGACTTGAACCCACACGACGTGACCGTCACAAGATCCTTAGTCTTGCTCGTCTGCCAATTCCGACACTTCCGCGAACGAATTGTATTGTAGCAAACCGGTTTGGAATTGTCAACAGTTTTTCCGGCTTTTTTTCAAGATTTTTTCCGGCTTTTTGTGAGGATTTATTTTTTGCAAAAGCCTGTATCGATTCTACCGCCTCACAGGACCATTATGTTGCTGTTATAGTGCTCTTCAGGGGCACACTTGCCGGCTCTCCTGCCTGCCAGCGCTCCTTCCTGCCAACGTTCAGCTTTCCGGCAGGAAGTGCTTCCGGCGTATCATAATGTAGCACACAATGTGCGCAGCCAAGGTGACTGCCCATGAGATGGGATAAGTGACGAAGAGTCCTCGCGGGGTGTGCAGTGCATCCAGTCGGAACAGGGTGAAGATGTACACGATGCGCAGCCCGCAGGCCCCCACCAGGGACACGACCATGGGAAGCACAGCATAGCCCATTCCGCGGATCGAGCCGACCATGGTGTCCATCATGCCGCACAGGAAATAACAGGAGGCAACCATGGTCAGCCTCTGCATCCCGGCTGCGATCACCTCCGGACTGTCGGTGTACAGGTCCAGCAGATGCTTTCCGTTCAGAACTGCGCCCGGCCCGAGGATCAGCCCGGTGACAAAGGCGCATGCAAGTCCGCAGCGCAGAATCTTCCCGATGCGCTCGTATTTTCCGGCGCCGATGTTCTGGCTGGTGAAGGACAGCGTTGCCTGATAAAAGGAATTCATGGAGATATAGACGAAGCCTTCGATGTTGGAGGCCGCCGCGCTGCCCGCCACGACCACGGGTCCAAAGGAGTTGATGGTGCTCTGGATGATCACATTAGAGAAGCTGAACAGGGTGCTTTGAAGGCCGGCAGGGAAACCGATCATCAGAATTCTGGTAAACTTGTCCCGTACAAAATGCAGATCCTCCAGGCGCAGCCGGATGCTTCCGGTTTCCCGCATCAGACACCGCACGACCAGAACGGCGGACAGGCACTGGGAAATTGCAGTAGCGGTCGCTACGCCGGCCACGTCCATCTTCAGCACGATCACAAAAAACAGGTTCAGGATCACATTCAGAATGCCCGCTGCGAACAGATAGTTCAGCGGCCGTCTTGTATCTCCCACCGAACGCAGGATCGCGGCGCCGAAGTTGTAGATCATCATCGCGGGCATGCCCAGAAAATAGATGCGCAGATACAGGGCCGCTCTGTCGATCACCTCCACCGGGGTGCTCATCAGCGCAAGGATGCCGCGTCCACACACCAGACCAACACCGGTCAGCAGCAGGCCGCTTGCCAGGCTCGTGATCATGGCCGTATGTACCGTCTCTTTTACGGCCTTCTCATCGCCGGCACCCTCGAACCGGGCCACCAGTACATTTACTCCGATGGAAAGGCCCAGAAAGAAATTGGTGAGCAGGCTGATCAGCGAGCTGGTGGAGCCCACCGCCGCCAACGAACGATCCCCGGCAAACTTTCCCACCACGATCACGTCCGCCGCATTAAACAAAAGCTGCAGCACACTTGAGAGCATCAGCGGAAGCGCAAACGCCAGCATTCTTCCCAGAATCGGCCCCTCCAGCATATTGATCTCCACATGAGCTGAATTGTGTCTCTTTCCGGTCATACTTTTCCTTCTTCGTTTATATAATAATGGCTGCTGCGAATTCGCAGGGTGCCATCTGGCGCCATGGGGACAGGTTCCTTGGCTCAGCAGCGCCACGGGGACAGGTCCCTTGGCTCAATGGCTCGGCAGCTCCATGGGGGCGGGTCCCCTGGCTCAGTGGCTCGGCAGTTCCATGGGGACGGTTCCCCTGGCCCGGCCTGTCCCCGATGTTCCCAGGGGATTTTCAATCTTCCTGCGGGTGAATTCCACGAGCCCAAGGCGGGTGAAATCAGGGCGTGAGCATCCCGCGGGGTCACTCTCCAGTGCCCTGGCAAGGCACTCGAGCACCTGTGCGCGGCTGCTCTCCTCCTGCATATTGATGAAGTCGGCGATGATGATGCCGCCCAGGCTGCGGATCCGCACCTGTCTTGCGATTTCCTGCGCAGCCTCAAGGTTTGTGCGCAGATATTGCTGTTCTTTGGACAGCTTCCGGTCCGCAGAGCTGCCTTTTCCGCTGTTGACGTCGATGCTGACCAGCGCTTCGGTCTGCTCGATCACCAGAAAGCCGCCGCTTCTCAGCCATACCTTTTTCGCGAGCGCCTTTTCCAGCCTTGAGTCCAGGCTGAAAAGTGCGCGCAGGCTGATCATGGGGTCGTGGTGGCAGGAAAGCATCGGTTTTAGCTGCGGCAGGTTTTCCTCCAGATATTCCCCGGCTGTTTCGAAGAGTGCCTCCTCGGTCACGATCTTCCCGATTCTTTCAGCACGAAGTGCCCGAAGACGTTCCAGCCATACAGCGTGCGACGTGCGCAGCGGGCATGGTACCTGCTGGTGCTCTGCTCTGCGGCACATCGACACAAGTGCTTCCCGCAGATTCATGATCTCCGTCAGAACCTCATCCTCCCCCGCTGCCGCTGCATTCGTGCGGATAACAATGTGAAGAGAGCGCTCCTTCCTGCCTGCGGTCTGCCCGGAGCTCATGCACTCTTCCGCATGCTCCTGCTGTACGCTGTTCATGACCTCTCCGGCCTGCCCCCTCTGTTCAGTACGCATGTGCTTTCCGGCCTGCTCCCTCTGTTCAGTACGCATGTGTTCTTCGACTTGCTCCTGCTGTGCAGTACACATGTGCTCTCTGACCAGATTCCTCAGGTGCGCGCGCACCTCGGAGTCGAGCTTTCTCGAAACCGAGATTTCGCAACACGCTTCCCAACTGCAGCTGCCGCTGCTGTTCCCGCGGGGGGGCCCGTCGATGTTCCCGTCGAAGCTCCCACCGTCGTTTCCGTCGCTGTTCCCGCCGTTGTTCCCGTCGCTGTTCCCGCCGTTGTTCCCGTCGCTGTTCCCGCCGTTGTTCCCGTCGAAGCTCTCACCGTCGTTTCCGCCGCTGCTTCCATCGCTATGCCCGCGGCTGTCACATTTCTGCCCACCGTCAGGTGCTTCGCTCTTCTGCCCGGAGAATCCCACGACGGCATAGCTGCCGGCGATTTCGACCTGTCCGGAGAAGACCGGACGTTTGGGCGGCGCGACCGGCTTGATCAGCTGCACGATCAGCTCATCGTCCGGACGGATCTCATTTTTTCGAGACCGGTGCAGGAATACGGCATTCCTGCAGGTATCCAGTTGAAGGTATCCGATTTTCCCGGCGGCATAGCGGATAAACGCTGCACCGAGTGAAGGCATCACCTTCTCCACACGTGCCGCGTACACATCCCCGACGCTTTCCCCGGACTGGCGCAGAGCGTCTGCATGGATCTGCCAGGTTTCCCCTGCAGCGTTAATCAGGAAGGACAGTACCTGTCCTTCCTGAAGTGTCATGACATACGTATCTTTCTGATCAGAGGGAAGTCTCTCAGGGGAGGTAAGCTTCCCGGACAGGGAAACGTTCTGTGGCGTGCTGTTTTTCTGCGGACACGGACAGAATGTTTCGCCTGTTGTCATCATTTTTTCATTATCCATCCGGATATTTTCTCCATCTGCTGTATTTCTACTGCAGTTTATGCTTTTCGCAGTATGTGCTTTTCGCAGCTGGCACCATTCGTAGTTGCGCTATTCGCAGTTGCACCTTATTCGCAGTTGCATCCATTCGCAGCTGGCACCATTCGCAGTTACACCATTTACAGGCTGCTCCAGCTTCGTACATGCTCAGCCCTACATTGCGCCAAGCGAACACAGCGTTCCGTCCTGCATGGTTGCGTAAAGCTCCAGTCGTGTAACTGTGACGGCAAACGGATCCTTCTCATATCCGACAAAGTCGTAGAAGGCATCGATGACCTGTTCCGGCTTGAGGTTGGCTGCGCTGCCGGTGGCAAGTCGCATGTAGATCACCGGGAACGGAGTGGCTGCATGAATCTGCAGGTCTCTGGCGGCGCTTTCAGCAGAAAGCTCAAAGGGAGCGTCCAATGCGATCCTCATGATCATGGGACGGATATCGGCTTCCTTCGTTCCTTTTTTGGTTTCCTTCTGTATCAGGATGGATGGCTGCGCCAGGAAGCGGTCCCAAAGCTGCTGCCATGCTTCGGTACACTCCTGCGTTTCCGCATTTGCCGCCTTCTTCGGCGCGTGCCCTTCGCGCACACGCACTGCATAGTCAGCAGCTGTCACCAGGGACATGGCCTTGCTGGCTCTCCCATCAGGAATGGGCCGCATGTCCAGAAATTCAATTCCTTCGACGCTTGCTGCATTCATCCGTTTCAGCATTTCCCGCACGAAAGCGGCATCTGCTGCATCGATATCCTTCATAATGCCGGTACCATTCTGCTCATTTTCCTGCGGCTTACTCTGCAGCGTCTCCTGCTTCTCTGCCTGCGGCTTCCCCTGCAGCGTCTCCTGGTTCTCTGCCTGCGGCTTCCCCTGGGCAGAACCCTGTACATTCAGCTGAATATCGGCATATTCGCTCATTCCTTCCGCGCCCAATCCCAGCGGCGCCGCGAACGAAAGGATCATGTGCGGGCTCATTCCTTCCGAGAAGGCAATGTCGATATCGGCTCTGCGGAAGACCTTCTGGAAGAAGCGCATGACATCCAGGTGCCCGATGAATTTCATGACCCCGTATTTGGCAAATTTAATGCGCATTTTCATAGCACACACCTCCTCCGAACGTTTTCGCACCGCAGCCGGAGCAGCCCGCGCGGCAGTTCGGCGTTGTCTTTGCCTCATGTGCACGGTTCCACTCCCGGCGCAGAAACGCTTTTGTCACGCCGATGTCAATGAAATCCCATGGGAAGATCTCCTCCTCGTCCCGCTCGCGAAGGGTGTAGAAGTCCATGTCGATCCCGGTGTTTTCAAAGGCCTGCAGCCAACGGCTGTAATCCCAGAACTCGGTCCAGGCATCATAAAGTGCGCCAAGGCGATAGGCCTCCTCCAGGACCGCCGCGCATTTGCGGTCGCCCCGGGCGAAGAAGCCTTCGAGCACGGTTTCATCTGCCTGATGATACATATAGCGGATGCTCTTGCGATTGAGCATTTGCTGCACCTCGGCATTGACCGTACGGGCATCCTCCAGATACTCTTCCGGCCGGAACATTTTTTCCCACTGAAACGGTGTAAAGGGCTTGGGCACGAAGAAGGACGTGCTCACGGTCACCTGACACTTGCCCACACGCTTTTCCTTCGGCACCTCATCGTAATAAGCCGCGGCGATCTCATTCGCCAGATGCGCGATGGCTTTGCGGTCCTCCTCCTGTTCGGAGGGCAGGCCGAGCATAAAATAAAGCTTCACCTTGCTCCAGCCGCCGCGGAAGGCTTCGCGGGCGCCGTGCAGGATCACCTCCTCGGTGAGTCCCTTATTGATCACGTCACGCATACGCTGCGATCCGGCTTCGGGGGCGAAGGTCAGGCTGCTCTTGCGCACATCCTGCACCCTGCTCATTACATCCAGCGAGAATGCGTCGATTCGCAGGGACGGCAGCTGGATGTTGATGTTCTGCCCGGCGTACTGATCGATCAGATAATTCACGATCTCCCCGATTCCGGAATAGTCGCTGGAGGAGAGGGAGCTCAGGGAGATTTCATCCTGCCCAGTGCGCTCGATCATCTCGTCGGCATACTGTTTCAGCGTTTCCACACTGCGTTCACGAACCGGACGGTAGAGCATGCCGGCCTGGCAGAAGCGGCAGCCGCGGATGCAGCCGCGCTGAATCTCCAGCGTCACCCGGTCCTGTGTCACCTTGATGAACGGCACCAGCGGCGAGGTGGGATAGGTCGTGTGGTCAAGATCCATCACGATCTGCTTGCGCACCTTTGCAGGCACATCTGCGTATTTCGGTGTGAAGGACGCGATCGTCCCATCCTCTTTGTATGTGACATCATACATTGCCGGAACATAGATCCCCTCGATGGAGGCAGCCGCGCGCAGGAACTGCATGCGGGAAGCCCCCTCCCGCTTCATCTTTTTATAAAGATCCAGAAGGGCTCCGTACACCGTCTCCCCCTCGCCGATATAAAACAGATCGAAGAACGGCGCCAGAGGCTCGGGATTGTAGGTGCAGGGGCCGCCGCCGATCACGATCGGATCGTCCTCCCCGCGCTCCTGTGCATGCAGTGCGATCCCGGACAGGTCCAGGATCTGCAGGATGTTGGTATAGCACATCTCGTACTGGATCGTGATCCCCAGGAAATCAAATTCCTTCACCGGATCCTGGGATTCCAGCGCAAACAGCGGAATATGGTCCCTGCGCATGATCCGGTCCAGATCCACCCACGGGGAATACACACGCTCACACCAGGTATCCTCCCTCCGGTTGAACATGTCATAAAGAATCTGGATGCCCAGATGTGACATTCCGATCTCATAAACATCCGGGAAACACATTGCAAAACGCACCTCCACCTCGGAGGCGTTCTTCATCACGGCACCCGGCTCCCCGCCGATATACCGCGCCGGCTTCTCCACCGACAGTAAAATCTCATCACTAAGCGCAAGCTTCCGCATTCGCACACTCCTGTTATATTCTTCCGGGCCATGGGGACAGGTCCGCCGGCTCTCGAACATGACTCCGGTACACTTGAAATGGAATAGTCGGCTTAATCCCGAGAAAGATTTTTTGGAGCACAGCCGAAAAATCAGACAGGGATTGTGACCGTTCATCAGGAGACAGTGTACGGAAAAACCTTCCGCAGAGCTCCTGCTGATTTTTAGTATTTTATGAAGATTCCCAGCAAGTGTCAACCCTCAAACAAGAGCAAACAGACGTCTCAATTTGAGACGTCTGTTTGAGGCAACGGAAGGCCCTTTCGGGCCTCCGTGTTTTGTTTCAGGTGCGCAGTTCGTCTACGTTGATCCCGAGTTTCTGCAGTGATGCGCCGATGCTCTGAAGTTTGTCATCGAGAACGCTGTAGATCCCATCTTCGGGCAGATCCTTGCGTAAGTACCAGAGATCCTTAAACATTTGTATTTTGCCGTTTATCTTCTCATCCTCTGTCATGGTTTCTCTCATTTCATCACCTCCTTAAAGGAGAATATTTCACTTTTCTTCGCTTATGTCTATGTTCTATTTATATGTAACTAATTCATATGTGATGTCCACAGCATGCTGCATTTATTCTGCGGTGTTTTTCACTCTACGGTGCAGAAGAATCCCCAGGATGACGAGCAGGGACAGCAGTGCAGCTGTGACCGGGCCAACGGGGTCGGTGTCGTCGCCGGTGCGGGGCGCGGTCTGGCCTGCGGAGGTGCCTCCGCCGGTTTTTCCGGTCTCGGGCTGTTTTTCTTTTTCACCTTCTCCACTCTTTTTCTCGTCGTTTCCGTCCTTTTCTCCGGGCAGATCCTCCAGTGGCTTGTCCTTCATCTCGACCTTCTGGATCTCTCCGGTGTCCTTCACCTCGAAGGGAACCGTTTCGGCTACCTCATAGCCCTTCGGGGCGGTGATCTCGGTCAGGGTGTATTTTCCGACCGGAAGGCGCTCGATCATGTGCGGCTTTTTCGTGGTGGTCCATTTTTCGATGACCTTCCCTTTGCTGTCGCGCACCTCGAGCACGGCTCCGGGCACCGGCTTTCCGTTCGTCAGGTCGGTTTTGGAGATCTGCACCTTCAGCGGGGCGTCATGCATTTCCACCTTTGTGACTTTGTAGTCGCCGCGGCTGCACTTTTTCACCTGGAACGTCACGCTCTCGGCGGTGGCGTATCCAGCCGGGGCTGTGACCTCCGTCAGGGTGTAGGTGCCGCTTTCCAGCTTCAGGGTGTGCGGCTTTTTGCCGGAGGTCCAGTGCTCGATGACCTTTCCTTTTTCATCCTTCAGGCTCATCTGGGCGCCGGGAAGCTCCTCGCCGCCTTTTCCGTTCACGATCGCTCGCTTGGAAATCTCTACCTCACGGAAGGGTGCGTCGTACATGGTCACTGATTGGATCTTTCCGGTATCCTTCACTTCGAAGGCAATGGTCTCGGCCGTTTCGTATCCATCCGGCGCCGTGATTTCCGTCAGCGTGTACAGGCCCACCGGGATCCGCTCGATCTCATGGGGCTTCTTTCCCGAGATCCATTGATCGATCACATTTCCATCCGCATCCCGGATCTCCATCTTCGCCCCGGGAAGTTCCTCGCTGTTTCCACCTGCTACCAGGTCCTTTTTCGAGATGCGCAGCTGCGTCGGGGCATCCTCCATGATCATCTCCGTGTCGGTTCCGTCGTTCTTCACCTCAAAGGTAATGGAAGAGGCTGTCGCATATCCCGGCGCGGGAATGACTTCTGTAAGCACATAGGTATGGCCAGTAACCAGTCCGCTGACCGGATGCGGTGTCTTCGCGGAAACCCAGGTATCCACGGTCTCGCCGGTGTCTTTGATTGTCACCTGCAGAGAAGCCCCTTCGATCTCGGGGCCGCCGGCGATCTCCGCCTTTGTCACCCGCACCTGCTTATCCTTCATGACGATCTTCTGGTCGGCAAAGTCATCGGCGGCGGTAAACTCAATCGTCTCGGAGGTACGCACATATCCCTCAGGGGCGGTCTCCTCGGTGAGCAGATAGGTCTCTCCTACGCTCAGGCCGCTGACCGGATGCGGCGTGTCCCCGGACACCCAGTGATCGCACACGGCTCCGGTCGTTTTTGCCGTCACAGTCAAAGTTGCACCGGGAAGCTCCCTTTCTCCGGTCACATCGCTCTTGGTGATCATCACCTGTTTGTTGATGAGCGTGATCGGATGATCATCGGCCGAGAGGTCCGTTGTGACGGTAAATTCCACCGGAGCTGCGAGCACATAGCCCTTCGGTGCCTTCGTCTCCACCAGCACATATGTACGCCCGGTCTGCAGACCGTTCACCGGATGCACCTCGCCGCCGGATACCCAGCGGTCCACGCTCTTGCCGCTTTCCTTGTCCACGACCTCCAGATGTGCACCTGCCAGCGCATGGATCCCGGAATCGGTTTTGAGCACCAGCTGCTGCTTGTCCACCAGCACGACCGTCTGATCGACACCATCATCTGTTACGGTGAAGTCGACACTCTGCGCGAGGACATACCCTTCTGCCGCGACGACCTCGGTGAGCCGGTAGCTGCTGCCGACGATCAGGCCCTCCACCTCATGCGGTTTTGTGGTGCTGACCCACTGATCCACCGGTGTGTCGGAAACATAACTTTCCCCGTCATGATCATGCAGCTCGTACACCGCCAGCGTGGCGCCGGGCACCTCCTGCCCCATCACGTCTGTCTTGCGCACGATCACCTTTTTATCCGTCATTTTTTCACTGCACAGTACATCCGTCGCCGTGACGGTAAACGGTATGTCGGTTGCTACGGTGTAGCCGGCCGCGGGGGCCTCCTCGTGCAGCACATAGCCGCCGGGCACAAGTCGGTTGATCCGGTGCGGTGTGACGGAGCTGGTCCATGCCTCCACGATCTCGCCTGCGCTATTGCGCACCTGCATCGATGCGCCGGGAAGCTCAGTGCCGCCCATCGACTGTTTGGAGAAATTCCAGCGGGTGTAGGTGTTTTTCCAGGTGAGGGTCAGCTGCGCGCTGCCTTGCGAAGCTTCGGAATGGGCCGCATCCTGCCCGGATGTGCCGGCGCCTGCCTCGCTTCCGTCACCTGCTTCCGCGCAGCCTTCTCCTGCTCCGCTTCCGTCACCTGCTTCCACGCCGCCTTCTCCTGCTCCGCTTCCGTCACCTGCTTCCGCGCCGCCTTCTCCTGCGCCGCTTCCGCCACTTGCTTCCGTGCCGCTTTCTCCTGCGCCGCTCTCGCCTGCTCCGCTTCCGTCACCTGCTTCCGCGCCGCCTTCTCCTGCGCCGCTTCCGCCACCTGCTTCCGTGCCGCTTTCTCCTGCGCCGCTCTCGCCTGCTCCGCTTCCGCCACCTGCTTCCGCGCCGCCTTCTCCTGTGCCGCTCTCGCCTGCTCCGCTTCCGCCGCCTCCTGTAAGGTCCTCCAGGAGCTTGTCCCATTCGTCATCGTCCGCATCTTCGCCCCACGAATCATCTGTGCCTGAACGCAGTGCTTCCGCTCCAGCGGCCTGTGCCTCCTGCTCCTGATCATTCGCAGACGAGGATACGCCGCCATCCCGGATATATCCGTTTTCATCCACAATGAATGTGTGCACGGTCGGATCGAGCACATAGCCCGGCAGGGTTTCGATCTCCTCGATCTGATAGGTTCCCGAAGCCAGGCGCTCGATATGGATCTGTCCGCCGTTTTCGGTGGTGTAGGTCCCGCCGGTGCAGGTATCGCCATTGTCAAACCGGGCCGATGACGCATCTCCGACTCTTGTGATGCGGAAGGTGATCCCGTCCAGTGCCGGACCGTTTTCCTCCTCGCTCCAGCCTTCTCCCTGCTCCTGCTTTTCGACCTTGAACAGGGTGAAGGTCGTAGGCTCGTTCACGGCCTCTACAGCCGCTTTCACAAGGAGTCCGCCTTCCTCCAGCGTCTTTTCCGGGTCGAGTCCTCCGGCCTGCTCGGTGCCTACCCTGGAGTCATAGGTCAGTTCGAAGGGATAGCGGGTCTCACCATCCAAAGCATACCCCTGCGGTGCTTTGGTCTCAACTGCATAATACTTGCCCAGATACAGCTTTTCGGAGCGTCCGACGCCCTTTCCGGCGTTTCCGATGGTCACGCGTCCGGCAAGCTCGCCCTCCTTCAGCTGCAATGTTCCATCTCCGGTGCGGATATCCTCCGCCGCGTAGAGTGCAAATTCGGCGCCGTCCAACGCCTGTCCGGTGCGGGCATCACTCTTGCGGATCTCCACCAGTCCCATGGCGGCGTGGTCTGAGAACCGGTGCGAGATCATGTTCTCCCAGCTGTTGCGGGAGGTTACCTTAAAGGAAATGTCCTCATTCCAGTAATACCCCTCCGGTGCTTTCACCTCATGGACATAGTAGGTCCCATAAGGCAGACGCTGGGGCAGATACACGCCGCCGGTCTCGTCCGTCACGAAGGTGGACACCTTCTGATGTGTCTTCACATCATTCAGGGTCACCAGCTTTCCGCCTGCTGCCTTCGAAGCGCCACGATACAGCTCGAACTGCGTTCCGGCAAGCGGAATCACCTTCCCGGTCTCCTCGTCGATCTTAACGATCTGCAGGAATTCCTCCAGCGGAACATCGTTCAGGAAAATGCCGGAATACACTCTCCCGTCATACACTCCATTGGCTCCTGTTCCATCCACATAGAAGTCCTTGATCGGACTGATCCCTTCGGGGATCGTCTCCTCCACCTCATGCACTCGGTACACTCCGTAGGGGAGGCGGCCATGCGGGTAGTTCGTGCGATCCACCGTGGAAGCCCGGCCTTCGGCATCCGTGTAGATCGTCACATAAGGCTGTGATCCGCCTGCGGCTGAGCTTCCTGCGCCTGAACCACCTGCAGACGAACTACCTGCGCCTGTACCGTCCGCGGACACCAGATACAGTTCGAAGGCGATGCCCTCCAGCGGTTGAATGGCATCATCCAGATCTTCCCGCTCCTGGTAATCCTCGCTGAGGGGCGAAACCAGTTTGACCAGCTCCACATCGAAGCGGATCACGTCATCGAGTACGCCGGCATCGGGCGTGTCCTTCTCCACATGTTCCTCTGCCGTCAGGTCGGTCATCTGCCCGTCTTCCCAAATCGAAAACGTAATTATCAGATTGCGCCCGCGCAGATTGTAGCCTTCCGGCGCCCTTACCTCACGAATCCGGTAGGTGCCGTAGGGCAGAAGATCCTTCGGCGAGGTATAGGATGCATTGGCGTCGGTGACAAAGTTTTCAAGCGGAATCTTCGCGCCCGGGGCGATCGTGGTTCCATTCACAGATACCCCGTTTTTCGATGCATTGTAAAGCTCAAACTGTGCTCCTGAGAGCTTTGCATCGCCCTGCGCACCGTTCTCTCCATATACATGATCTGCACGGAAGCCGCCGCCATCCGCATGGAGCGGGCCGTCGCTGCCATTTCCCCGGAGCAGACCGCCGCCTGCTTCTTTGAGCTCCGGCTGCCCGCCAGAAGGGCATGATGAAAAGAACAGCTCCAGATCCTGCTTCTCCAGGTGGAAGCCGCCGCGCCAGATCTTCTCGGTAAATTCATGAATCGTTTCTCCGGAGTAGTCGGCAAGGGAATCATCCTTCTCCGGAATCGTGGCGGACAGCTGCTTCTCGCTGAGTGCATAGCCCTCCGGGGCTTTTTTCTCACGCACAAGATAGCTGCCGGACTGCAGCAGCGCACTCGTCCCGATCCCGTCTGCGCCGACGGTGATCACGTCCACGACCTGTCCCTTCGCATACGCTTTGCTGCGATCCGCCTTCGTCGTGACCGAGTAGCTGTTATTGTTGACTACTTCAAACTGTGCCCCGGCAAAGGAAGCGTCTCCCTGCGGGTTCTTTCCGGTCTGAGCATCGGTCTTCCGGATCCGGATCTTTCCATAGAAATAATCCTCTCCGATCACTTCCGAAACACCCGACTGTGTCAGACCATGCCAGGCATCCTTCGTAAAGCCGGAATAGGTGGTAACTGCCTTATCCCCGCTTTGCGTTACACGGATCGTGATGATGTTCGGATTGATGTGCATTCCGGCGGGCGGGGCCGTCTCCGTGATCGTGTAGGTGCCCAGTGGATACACGACCTTGCCTTCGAGCCGGAAGGGCTCACCCGACACCGGGCTGGCCAGATCAAGGATGCTGCTGCCATCGCCCTTTCCGGAATCCTTTGTCACACAGCTCCATGTGCGCTTCGGTGTCCCGGACGCGGAGGCTGCGTCATAATAGCGAATCTCAAACCTTGCGCCGGCGCTGGAGCGGTTGGATGCGGACGTTCCAGCCTTATAGATCGTCAGAGTAAGATCGCCGTACAAGGGCTGATCCTGAATCGTCACACTGTCCGAATCCCCGGTGGGAACGTTGGTTACCGTGAAGATCTTCACGTTTTCCACGGTGTTTGTTTCGGTAACCTTCACATCCGGAATGTCCGATGCGGCCTCCAGTCCCTTCGGAACATTGGTCTCCTTCACGGAATAGGTTCCTTTCGGCACCTTCGTCACACGCGATTCTCCGTCGGCGCCGATCGTCAGCTCAAACTTCTCCTTCGTTTCCTTATTCGTCAGCACGAAGACGATCCCCTTCGGGGAGATCTGCTTTCCGGCTCCGACGGTCACGGAAGGGATGTCTGTGTTTGCGTGGAAGCCTGCCGGCGGGGTGGTCTCCGTGATGGTGTAGGTATCGGCGGGCAGAGTGGTGGCCGGCGTTTTTCCATCTGCTCCGGTTTTCAGGGTAAAGCTCTTTCCGGAGGAAGCCCCCTTCAGGGTAAATACTGCATTTGCCAGAGAATAGGTGGAAAGCCCCTGCGTAATGGCATTGCCCGCGGAGGTTTTTGTCAGGACCAGGCTGCCGTCTCCTCCGGCGATCTTCTTAACGGCCTTGACAAATACCTCTTCCTCCACTTTCTCATACTCCCAGGTGACGCTCAGCGAAAAGCTGGCCGGCTCACTCTCGGAAGCCGTCATGACAGGCTGAGCGATCGAGAAGCCCGGCGTCACGTCCAGCGCGCTCGACGGGATCAGGATCGCACTGTATTCCATCGGAAGAGCCGGAACTGCTTTATAGGTCTCGGTCGTCTTCTTTTTTACGGGCTCATCCTTTTCAAAATAGAACGATGCCCCGCCCGGCACCTGCGCAGTCGTCTTTCCTTCAAAGCGCTGTTTTCCGGTGACCAGTGTTGTCCCTGCGGGAACCTTGATGCTCAGGGTGTTCTCCTCCAGGCCGCACTTCCAGGTAAACGTTTTGGACCGGGTCTGCCCGGAGGCAACTGTGTCGCTGTCATCGGAAAGAGAGGCTCCGGCCGAGGTCTTCAGCCTGCTGACCTTGTCGGCGATCTTCCTTGCAGCGTCCAGATAACCGTCTCCGGACTGGGCGATCGTACGCAGGTAATCCTGAGCCCGGGCTTCCGGTTCCATTCCCGCGTACATCTCAGTCGCATAGTTCAGACAGTACTGCCAGGCAAGGATCAGATGTGACATCATCTGATAGTGCTCGTCCTGCGTCAGGCCTACACTGTTCATGATATCCTTCACGGATTCCCCGTCGACCTTCAGATCAAATCCCGGGCCGCCGAAGTTGTAGAACATCAGCTTTGACATTTTGTCATATTCGGAAAACGTTTTTATACCTGATTTGTTCTGTGGCGGTCCCATATAGTGGTCGACGCAGAAGGCGCGCATGGTTCCGGAATTCGTGCCGTCCTTGTAATAGATCACAACCGTCTTCATGGTTGCGGCATTATATCCGGTCGGGAAAAAGGCCTGTGAACCATTGTCAAAATTAATGTAGTCGATATCGGAAGCCGTGCGCAGGCCGAGGGTGTCTGAGCTGACTTTCGCAAGAAGCTTTCGGCCGGCGGCGGGAAGAAGGGTCTGCTCCTCCGGGATTTCGAAGGAGGACTGGCCTTGTGTGCCGTTTGCTGAAGCTTTTTCTGGTGCATCTGCTGAATCTGCTACGTCTGCCAGATTTTCAGTCTGTGCTTCGAAGACTTCCTCATCCTGGGGAACCGCTTCCTGACCCGAGCCGTACAATGGCTGCAGCACCACTGTCACATCCTCGTCCGGCATTGTGAAGTAAATCGGAAGGTTCTCACCGGTCCCCGGATCGATCGTTCCGATGCTGGTGTCCCCGTACCGCACTGTGAGAATGTAACCTTCGCTCGTCTCTCCCGTGACGACTACTTCCACTACGCTGCCTGCGGGATACCTTCCTTCCACACGGTCAAGCTGTGCATCCAGGGCTGAGGTGTAGCTCTCCACGAACACATTGTGCCAGTCCTCCGGGTCCGAGAGCAGCTTTTCCGCCTCCGAAGCATCCGGGTTTTCCTCCCCGGATGCCGCTCCGTCCGGGCGCTGATCCGGGGAACGCCAGATCATTGGGGCCGGGAGTGCTTCCGCCTTGCCGGGGAAATCTGTTTCGGCAGGGAGTTCCTCCTCGGTAAGGGCTTCCTTCTCGGTAAGGGCTTCCTCCTCGGTAAGGGCTTCCTCCTCGGTAAGGGCTTCCTCCTCGCTGAGAAGCTCCTCCTCAGTTAGGGCTCCTTCTCCGGAAAGGATTTCGTCACCCGCTATGTTCTCTTCTCCTGCCTCTTCCGTATCGGAGTAGTCCGTTTCTGAGACTTTCTCATCGGCCCGGGATATTCCTGCAAGGATCACATGCCATAGATTTTCATCAGGGCAGCCTTCCTCCCAGGCAAGTACGTTATCTTCAAAGGAATACCTCTCCGGCATTTGGATCAGCAGGTTTTCTCCCGGGGCATAGGTCCCGGTAAACGGTTCCTGTGCTTCCTGAAGCTTTGTCAGGAGAGCAGTATCCCGGACCTTCACAGACAGATGTACCTCTCCGGCGTCGTAAGTGCTGTCGGTTCCGGCGGAATCTGCTGACGCATCGGAATCTGTCAATGTATTGGAAGCAGGCGACGTTAAATACACCCGGAAGGAAAGCAGTCCTGCTGCTTCCCATGTGCTTTTCACCGCCGTCTCCTGGCTTACCTGGGCCTGCGCTTCCCCGGCTTGCGTTTCTTCGGCCTGGTCTTCATCTGCCTGCACTTCCACGGCTTGGACTTTCTCGGCATGCAGTGTTTTCCATGCCTGCGTGATCTGCTCCCGCAAATCGGCATCCGCGTATTCTACCGACAGAACATCCTTCTCCCGGAAGCTTTTCCCGTCCGGAAGGCTTGCAGTGATTTCGAGCACATCATCCTCATAGACCAGCGTGGTGTGCTGCTCCCGTTGGGCCTGTTCTGTTCCCTGCGAGGCGCCCGCTTCCTGCCCGGCGGTTTCCACCTCCGACTGCACCGATTTCTCTGCCTTCCGGGCGGCTGTTTCTTCCTGCGACGCTGCCTCTGCCTGGGATGCATCCCCGGCCTCCTTCGAGGGAGTTTCTTCCTGCAACGCTGGTTGTGCAACTTCCTTCGATTCACCGGCGGCTTCTGCCTGCGCCGCTGCCTCTGCCTCCTGTGCAACAGTTTCTTCCTGCGCCGCCTCCTCCGCTTTACGCGCTGCTTCTTCCTGCGCTGCAACTTCTGCCTGCGCCGCTTCCTCTGCCTCACGCGCGGAGGCTTCTACCTGCGCCGCGGCTTCTGCCTGCGCCGTTGCATCTTCCTGGGCTGTTTCCCCGGCCTCCTGCGCAGCGGGTTCCTCCTGCGCTGTCGACTCTCCTTCCTGGGCCACAGCTTCTGCCTGGGCCGCTTCCTCTGCCTCTCGAGCAGTGGCTTCTGCCTCGCGCACAGCAGCTTCTTCCTGCGCCGCAGCTTCTTCATGGGCCGTGGCTTCTTCCTGCGCACGGGCGGCTGCATTTACATCTGCCTGCGCCTCCTCCTGTCCGGCCTGTGTGGTATCCTGCGAAGGCTCATCTGCATGATCAGCATCATGCCCGGCCGGCGCTTCTTCCATAAAAGCAGCGTTCTCCAAATCCGCAGGTGTTTCTGTCTGTTCCTCCTGCGTGTAAACGGATTCCGCACCTGTTACCATTCCAGCACCTGTTCCATGCAAAGCCATGATCCCTGCAAGAAACAGAGCGGTTGATTTCCGCATGAGATTCTTTCGTCTCATCTGTTCTCCTCCTTTTTTCGTGCACGAATCGAAACTGTCCGAAAAGACAGCTCCTGCATGATATAAGCACAGCGCTTTTTCGGCTGTGTCGAATCATCAATGTGCTATGCCATGTCGCACATTCTGCATTTGTGCATATCCCTCCCCTCCTGCGTTCGCCCTCATCACTGTTGTCATCACCCTGCAGCAGAAGAGATTCTGAAGAGAACCCTCGTCCGTACCGGGGATCATTGAATGGAAACGAATGAATCTTTGAAACGATTGATAGAATTGAAAATGAACTGTGATTGTAGAAATGGCGCATGGAATTCACCATGTGCTTCTTTGATCGTTCTTAAGCAGAATATCATATTATATCTAAAATTGCAAGTGTGAATATCCAAAATGTTTAATTTTGTTCAGATCATTGGTTTGGATTTGTCATGTATGAGTAAGAAAATGAGACAGAGAACCGTCCCCTGTCCCATTATTTTACGGTGATTTTTACTTTGGCGCAGACGCCGGTCTGTGCGTAGATGTAGATGACACATGTTCCGGGGCCTTTGGCTTTTACTTTTCCTGTTTTGGCATTCACGGTGGCGACTGCTTTGTTGCTGGTTTCGTAGCGCAGGCCGCGGTGGATGCTGGTTTTTTTGTTTTTTGCCTGCAGGATGGTGACTGCTTTGATTTTTGTGGTCCTGCTCTCCTTCAGGGTGACTGCCTTTTTGGAGGTCTTCACCTTTGCGATGTTGGTGAGCTTCCCGCCTTTGGTGACGACATGAATGAGCTTCGCGGAGGCGATGACCTGTTCGATTCCGTTTACGGTTTTGTAGGCGCAGAGGCTGAATTTGTAGAAGGTTCCCTTTTTGAGTTTTTTCACCTTGTGGGTGGTTGTGGACCCGGAGGTGATTTTGGCGATCCGCCGGAAGCTTCCTTCGCTGCCGCAGGGAGCCATGTACAGAATGTATCCGTCTGCTTCTTTGATTCTGTTCCAGGCCAGGGTGATGGTTTTTCCGGTCTGGCCGGTGGTTTTCATGCGCAGGGTAGCTGCGGAGGCGCCGGGCAGCTGGCCCGACGAGGTGGTGATCCGTTTTTCCGCCCACGCAACGGTCAATTTTTTGGCCGGGTCGCCCTCTGCCTGTTTTTTGGTCAGCTTCGGGATCGACTCTGTCTTTTTATGAGACGCGTCGTGAAGGCAGGTGTAGGTTCTGACTCCTTTTTTCGAGACGGTCGGCCAGGTGGTGATGGTCCCCGTATCCCAGCTGTGACCGGTGGCGGGGAGGATGGTCTCCTGTTTTGTGATGCTCTTTTTTCCTTTACTGTCGGAAAACAGTTTGCCGCAGGTGCTGCAGGTGTAATAGGTGATGCTGCCTGCTTTTTCGCAGGTGGGCGCTTTCTTTGCCGTTTTGACAAGGTTATGCCCGACTGCCGCAAGCACGATCTGCTCCGATGTGATTTCCGCGCCCGCGCTTCCCTCACTGTCGGAAAACAGCCTGCCGCAGGCAGTGCAGGTATAGTATTCTGTATTTCCGGGTTTTTCACAAGTGGCCGCAGCTGCCTTTGTATGGACAAGTTGATGTCCGGTCGCGGGCTGCATGGTATCTGCCTGCGAGATCTCGTTCTTTCCTGCGCTGTCCAGGAAGTGTCTGCCGCAGGTGCTGCAGGTGTAGTAGAGGATGTTTCCGTCCTCCAGGCAGGTGGGCGCCTTCGCGGCGGTCTGCTTCATGGCATGGCCGGCTGCCGGGCGGATCCGCTCTTCTGCCGAAATCTCCTGCTGCCCTTCGCTGTCCAGGAAATACTTTCCACACGCTTCACAGGTGTAGTATCCGATATTTCCGGCCTCCTCACAGGTCGGTTCAACGGCCTGGGTATAGACGCAGTTATGCTCTGCGGGGAGAACTACTTCCTCCGGTGTAAGATGGGCATAGGGTGCATCCTCCAGATAACAGGCGCCGCATGCTCCGCAGATGCAGTGTGCGATGTTTCCGTCCCGCATCGACGCACAGTCCGGTTCCTGCCGGTCAACCATGCTGCCCTTTGTGTGCCCTGTCGCCGGAAGAATGACTGCTTCTCCTGAAAGTTCTTCGCCAGCTGCTGCGTTCCGATAGATTTTTCCGCAGGCAGTACAGGTATAGTATTCGATATTCCCGGCTTCTTCACAGGTTGGCACCTTCTCCGGGGTCCTGACAAGATTATGTCCTGTCGCCGAAAGAACAGTCTGCTCCAGGGTGATCTCCTGGGTCCCTGTACTGTCCGAGAACAGTTTTCCGCAGATGTTGCAGGTGTAGTATTCGATATTTCCGGCTTCCTCACAGGTGGGTTCGACGCGCGCCGTTTTGGATGCGTCCATCGGGAGCCAGTAAGCGATCCCGTCTCCGTCTGTGCAGGCGTACTTCCGGTAAGGCTCGCACGTCACCCGCTCGTAGGAGTGGGCCGGAAGAGAGATCACTGCCGGGTAGGCAAATTCCTGTGCATCTGCCTTGGTGCGGTCGCTGATCCGCCCGGAGGTGGTGCGGCCGGCGATTTCCGATACGAGATAATAGCTGTAGTAGCTGCTGCTGTCTGGCGTATCTCCCTTGTCATCCCAGGTGGCGTCCAGCAGATACCAGGACCCGTTCAGGCACACGCCGTTCCACATGTGTCCTTCCGAACGCGCATCGATCACCCCGGGAATCAGGCAGCATCCGATTTCCTGCGCATCCAGCAGCACCTTCATGGCCTTGCTGTAGCCTTCGCACACCACCCCGCCGCCGACACTGTCGACAAACAGGCCTGCTGCCGTGAAAATGCGGTAGTCGCCGGTAGATGTGTAGCTGTTCAGTGCTGCCCGGTCATAATAGGCGCGGCGCACAATGTAATCCTGCGATGCCTGGATGTATTCCAGCGTACTTACCATGCCGTCCCCATCGAAGTCCGCGCTGCCGGCCAGCTCGCCCGAAACGCTCTGCACCCGGGAGCGGAATTCTTCCCGCAGATCGTAGGCTCCGGCGAAGGGTTCCTTCATCAGCAGCGTTACGGAGGAGAAGTAGCCGGTATAGACCGCGCCGGATGCTTCACCAATGGCAGAGTAACCGGTTTTATATCCGTTGGGCCGGTACCAGTACAGTTCCGGATGATCGTATGTGAAAGCATCAATGCAGGACTGGATCAGAAAAGTAATATTGTGATAGGCTGTCTTGTAATCGTCTGTCCCCGTATCGATATGTTTTTTTCCGTCCGTTCCTGTATAGATCTGTGCCGGAAAGGTGAGGCCATAGGCAATGGCATCCGTGTACGGGATCTCGATGCGCAGCGCCGGGACGGTGCTGCCGTCCGTATCGTCTGCCTGACTGGTTCCCATCGCATCCGCGTTGATGTACACCTCCTCCATCTTCCCGTATATATACTGCGAAAAGGTTTCCAGCTGGTCATAGAAGCTGGTGTAATTGTCGATGAACCGGGCACCGGAGGCGGAGGAAGATCCCAATGCACGCAGGGAACGCATCCGCAGCGCGCCGCTGCCGGTTCCGGTCGGCCCCGGTGTGACGGTCGGATCATAGCCTGCTTCCAGAAGTTCCTCCTCTTCGATTTCTTCGAAGTGAACCTCCGGCTCGTCAGGATCGATCTCCAGAAGGGACTCCTCTGAAATGAGGCTCTGGAAGGCGTCGGTTTCCAGCCCCTTCAGGCTGTCGGATTCTCCGAGCTCGGTAAGGACTGACTGTTCCTCACCGGCCGCGGACGAGGCATGATTATCCGGTAGGTTCTCTGTATCGGATGCCTCGAATGCCTCCGCTAAAAATCCGTCGGCCAGGGTATTTTCTGCTGATGGATCCTCTGTTGAAGGATCCTCTGCGATGAAAAATCCGTCGACAAGGTCATTTTCTTCTGAATTGCTCCATGATTCGGAGGTGCTCCATGCCTCTGGAGTGTCCCACGATTCGGTGGTGCTCCATGTATCTGTGATGTCCTGCGAGGATGGGCGGCTTTCATTCCCCCCATCCACTGGCCATGCTGACGCATCTTGCTCTATTGCGTTATCTACTGCGTTTTCTGCTGCGTTATCTGCTGCATTCTCCGCCGCAAGCTCCGCTGCGTTCTCTGCGGCAAGCTCAACCGCATTCTCTGCACCAAACTCTGCCTCATACTCTGCGGCGGGCACTGCCTCATATTGTGCGGCGGGCACTGCCTCGTTCTCCGCCGCAAGCTCCGCTGCAGGCAATTCATCGAAAAAGATGCTCTCTTCCCCGTACAGATCCGCAGCCGCCGCTTCCACTGCTGAAATCGGCGCAGCCGAAGAAAACAGCAGCGAACCCGCGGCTGTGAGCGCTATGATGCTTTTTCGAAATCGACTGTATTTCATATTATACGTTCACTCTTTATCCCGTAATTGTGTCCGGTTCTCACGGTTCATTCCGTTTTCACATGGTCACTCATATGTTTTTCGTATACGGTCCCTGTAGAATCTGTGGGATTCACCACAGGGTCCTCCCTATATCAAACACAGGGCCCTCCCTGTAACAAACTCAGAGCAGCATTCGTTCATACCCTGCTTGTGGCAACCACAGGACTGTGTCTTGTAAAGCCCTGCGAACTATCAAACAGAGAACCGTCCCCTGTTTGACCCTGTTTGATCCTACCAGGCCCGCTGGAAGCAGCGCTCGCAGCAGCTGAAGGGGGAGTCGATGGGCAGGGTGCGGCCGCAGTACCGGCAGCGCTTGATGTAGCGGCTCTTTTCCTTCAGCAGCAGCCGCATGATGTGATCCTCGGTTTTGGCGCGTTCTTTGGCGATCCATCGCTCGTCGATGTTTTTTCCGAGCCGGTGGGACATCTGGTAGTAGAGGTCGAGCTGCTTGTAGTAGGTCTCGTACTTTTGCAGTGCGTTTTTCTCGCCGCGGATGAGGCGGGGTTTTTCGAGGGTGATGTCCGCCATGTAGTCCATGCAGTAATCCAGCCACAGGCCCACGACGTGACGGTCCTTGATGTCCACGGGGGTGCTGATCATTTTGTAGAGCAGGCGCTTGTCCTCGAAGCCAGGGATCTTCTCCCGCACGGCTCTTGCCTTTTCGTAGAGGAAGAGGGCTTCGTCCACGTTTTCCTTTTCAAAGGGCTCGATGGGTACCTGGGCGTGCCACACCTTCAGGATCTCGTCGAGGGGCTCGCTGATGTCGAGCAGCACCTGGGGGAAGCCGAGGCTGACATGGGTCAGTTCCGGATCGTGCCGGTTGTAGGTGGCGCGCAGGTATTCGAGGGCGTCCTCGTCAGAGGCGGTCACATAGCCGATGTCGTAGATGCCGAACCGACCGGCTCTTCCGGCGATCTGCCGGATCTCGGAGGTGGTCAGCAGGCGCTGCTGTGTGCCGTCGAATTTGGAGCACTGCAAGAAGACGATGCGGCGCACGGGCAGGTTGAGGCCCATGCCGATGGCATCGGTGGACACGACCACGCGGGTCTTTCCTTCCGTAAACAGATGCATCTGCCGGCGGCGGATCTCGGGGGGCAGGCTGCCGTAAATGACGCTGCATTCCACTCCCGCCTCCTCCAGACGTCCGGCTACATCCAGCACGGATTTCTTGGAGAACACGATCAGCGCATCGCCGGTGCGGATGTCCTCCGGAAACGCAAAGGGCCTGCTTTCGAAGATCAGGTCGGTCTTGCGTTCATATCGATGGATCTCGAAGGAGTCATGGCACAGATCGATCAGATGCGTGATCACGTTCAGTGCATTTGCACTCGCACATACGTGGATCTCATCTGCCTTCAGGCCAAGGATCGCCCGGGTCCAGGAGTGCCCGCGGTCGCCGTCGGCCATCATCTGCGCCTCGTCGATCACGGCCACATCGTAATGCTTCTCCAGCTCGGCCATCTCCACGGTGGCGGCGGTGATGCGGCTGTTCTCATCCTCGATGCATTCCTGCCCGGTGAGCATCGTGGAGGGCACGCCCAGGTCGTGCATCTTCTCATACACCTCCAGGGCGAGCAGACGCAGCGGCCCCAGATAGATTCCGCACTTCGCGCCTTTCAGCCGTTCGAGTGCCTGAAAGGTCTTGCCGCTGTTGGTCGGTCCGATGTGCAGGATAAATTTCCGGTGCATGTCGAGGCTATCGGGAAACTCCATCTCCGGCCGGGTCGGTACCAGGTCCGTCATCTGTGTGCGGATGATCTCCTCTTTGTAGGCCGGATAAATCGTAAAGAGCGGACGGGTGCAGATCTGTCCCCTCCGCTTTTTGCGCATCCATTCGATGAATTCGTCGGTGATTCCCTCCTGCTGCTCGGGCAGCATCATTCCCAGATCCAGGCGTACCAGGTCCGGGATCATATGGTTCCCGACGGAGGCAAGCACCTTTTCATTGTGCTTGCCGTAGGCTGCGTCAGCGATGTTTCCCAACTGACGATGGAACGCCTCCAAGGAGGCAAAGCCCATGCGGGACGCCGCGGCATTATGCAGGGTGGAAGCCAGCCTGCCGGCCTTTTCCCCCAGATTGCCCCCGGCCGCGCCCTTGCGCTTGCGTGAAAGGGTCTGCCGCTCGTATTCCTCGATGTAATAGTCGATCAGTTTTTCTTTTACCATATATTTTGATATCTTAGCTGATATTGTAATCGTTTTCTGTAGTGAATATGAAGTTTTGAGTTCATATGAAGTCTTGAGTTAATATGAAGTCCTGCCCACGATCGCAGCGATATATAAGTCCCGGGCATCGCTGCACTCAGGGCTGCATATTTGTTCCGAAATGATAGGACCGGTTCCCGATCGCCGTAAACAGCGCCCGCATGCTGTCTTCCGGCGCAGTTGCCATCTCCACGCATTCTGCCAGCTTCTTCAACAGGTATGCGTCCCGCTTCACGCCCTTCTCAAACAGCCGGAAAAAGGCTTCGGTGAGCTCTTCGCTCACGTGATAACGGTTCCGGTTGATGAACAGCGGGCTCATCGAGGCATGGCCGAGCAGGCGTTTCTCCAGTCCGTACAGGAGCCACTCCTTCATGCCGGTCGGGTCGATCAGGACGCCGGTCAGCAGATAGTATTCCCGCAGAATCAGCCGCATGCGCCTCTTTCCCGGCACGCCCTGCGCATCCGGATAAACCGTCCGGATACACAGAGAGAGTGCATCGCCCACGGCGCGGATCTCCCGGCTGTTCAGCCGCAGAAGGCCCATCTGATGGGATTCATTGATGTCCCTGCCCAGGATACGCGCGCACACGCGGGCGTCCATCTCTGCTTCAAGCCGGAAATGCCTGCCCTGCCAGGTGTCCACCGCTCCGGTGCTGCAGGCATAAAAAACCAGGGGATGACAGCAGGTATCCAGGCTGTAATGCCCCAGAAAGCCTGCCAGATAGGCAAGGGTGATGCTGCGACGCTCCCCCTCCTGCCCCATTGCATAAAGGTACAGTGCCCGCAAAAATGCGCCGGTACGCTCCTTGTGCATCTGCGCGCCGACTTCCGCTCCCAGCGCCCGGTCCCCGAGCGAGTAGAAAAAAAGATCCGGCCCCGCAAGCCCCAGGTCATAGACCGCAGGATGCCGCCGGATCAGCAGCCTGAGTGTTCCATCCTGCAGTGTGTGCCAGGCACGCACGCCGCAGGCATAATGTGCCAGATATGCCGGCATAACTCATCCTTCCCTGAATCAAACAGAGAACCGTCCCCTGTTTGATTCAAAAACCTCACGGATACTGTCAAAATGGAGGAATTCTCCCCGCGCGGCGATGGCGCGGATCTCCCCGAGCGTAGCGTTTGCCGACTCGAGGGTCTCCTCCTTCTGCAGATGAAGCTGCTGTGGCTGATAATTCATGCGGATCTTGTAAACGTCGACGAAATAGTTGTCCTTTTCCTCCGGGTTTACGCGCTTGTAGGTGAGCGCCAGCTCCATCGGGCAGTCGGAAACGTCGAGTCCGGTCTCCTCGAGGACCTCGCGTATGACGGCATCCCTGGAGCTCTCCCCTGCGCGCACGCCGCCTCCGGGGACCTCCCACCAGCCCGGTGCCCAGGATTTTGTGAGCACTCTTCTGGTGATCAGAAAGGTACCGTCGCTGCGCTCGATCACGCCGAGCACGGTCAGATGAAAGTCGCCCGGCTGCATGTTCCAGTCGTTGCGCTTCATCACTCTCCCGGTCGGCTGTTTGTTTTCATCATAGATATCCCAGTATTCCACGTACTTTCCTTTCGTCCGCCGCGACATTGGACGGTTCTGGTACTGACACCGCTGCGACTTTACACGGTTCCGTCGCTGACTCCGCTGCGGCATCACACGGTTCCGACACTGCACCACTTCGTCATTACATTCCTGATTACTTAATGAAACGGTCGATCGCCTTGTTCAGCTCGTCGAGCTCGGTCTGATCGCCGTTTTCGATAGCATCCACAAGACAGTGCTGGATGTGATCCTGCAGGATCATTTTGCCGGTATTGTTGATCGCTGCCTTCACTGCGGAAAGCTGGATCAGCACCTCCGAGCAGTCCCGCCCGTCCTCAACCATCCTCTTTACGGATTCCAGATGACCGATCGCCTTGGCCAGGCGGTTGATCACGGCCTTCGTATTGGTGTGCTGATGCGGATGCGAATGATGGTGGCCGGCGTTCTCCCCGGAGGGTCCGTGGGAGTGGGTCACCTGTGTGCCATCCGCCAGAACATGCGTATGTACATGATATCCCACAGGATATCCTTTTTCCTCTTTTTCAGTGCTCAAGCCCGCTTTTCCTCCTGCTCAACCTTCCTCTGCAGCTGTTCGCGCAGGGTAAGTGTCTCTTCGCCTTTTTCCTTCCTGCGCCTGCTCTTCGCGGCGGACGATTTTTCCCCGGCCTTCCCGGACGAACCAGCCTTTGCGGACGACGCGGCTTTCTCCGTCGAAGCGGATATTGCTGCCTCTCTCCCATCTGATTCGCTGTCCGCGCCCCGGCTGTCCTTCTTTCCGCCGCTCTTACCGGTGCTCTCCTCGGGATCGTTGACCCCGGCGGCCGACTTCGAACGGGTGCACCGAAACACGGCGATGCCCATCGGCGGAACCGTGATGCGGATCGAATCCGGCCTGCCGTCGCATTCATCTGCCCTGGAGATCTTCGCCCGCGGATTGGTGTTTCCGCTGCCTCCGTATTCCTCGCGGTCGCTGTTGAAGATTTCTTTATAGCTGCCCTTCATGGGCACGCCGATCTTATGCTGCTCGTACACCAGCGGTGAGAAATTGCACACGATCAGGAGCATATCCTCCTCGCTGGTCCCTTTGCGCAGGAATACGAGCATGTTTTCGTTGCCGGAGATGTTGTTGATCCACTCAAAGCCGTCGGGATCGTAATCCAGCTCGTAGAGGGCCTTCTGACTGCGGTAGAGGCTGAGCAGATCACTGATGTAATGCTGCATGGCCTCGCCCTGCCTTGTCGCTGCCTGATCCCAGTCCAGTCCTTCACGCGGATCCCACTCGGAGAAGGGCAGCAGCTCCTGTCCCATAAACAGCAGCTTTTTGCCCGGGTGTACGACCTGATAGCCCAGAACGGCACGCACATTGGCGTACTTCATTTCCTTCCTGCCCGGCATCCGTACCAGCAGGGCGCCTTTTCCGCCGCTCACCTCCTCGTGGGAGATGCTCAGGATAAAGTCTTCGCTGTAGTTGTACACCATGCTGAAGGTCAGATCCCCGTGGTGATAGCCGCGGAACACCGGATCGAGCTGCATGTAGCCGAGGAAATCACTGCTCCAGCCGTCATTCCATTTGTAGTCAAAGCCCAAGCCGCCCTCCTCCGGCGTTTTCGTTGCCTTCGGCCAGTAGGAGGTCTCCTCCGCCATCAGCACCGCGCCGGCGCCTTTTTTGCGGAAAATGGAGGAGAGGTGATGCAGGAATTCCACTGCATCCAGATTTTCATTTCCGCCATACATGTTCGCGATCCACTGCCCGTCGGTGCGGTCATAATCCAGGTAGAGCATGGCGGAGGCATTCTCAATGTGAATGCCGTCGGCGTGATACATCTTCACCCAGAACAGTGCATTCGCGATCAGGAAGCTGGTGACCTCCGGACGAGCATAGTTGAAGATCCGGGTCCCGAGCCTGGGGTTGAGCCCCTGCCGCGGGTCGTGATGCTCGTACAGACAGGTGCCGTCAAAGCCGCACAGGCCCTGCATGTCCGGTGCGAAATGGGCCGGTGACCAGTCAAGGAACACGCCGATTCCCTGCTGATGCATGTAATTTATGAAATACATGAAATCCGCCGGAGAGCCGTATCTGGCCGTCGGCGCGTAAAAGCCTACCGTGTGATAACCGGCGGTTTCGTCTCTGGAATACTCCATGACCGGCATCAGTTCAATGTGGGTATAGCCGCTTTTGCGGACATAGGAGGCGATCATCGGCGCAAGCTCCCGGTAATTGTAGAACTCTCTGCCATCCTCCGGCACGGCAAAGCTCCCGAGGTGGATCTCACAGATGAACATCGGCTGCCGTCCGGTTCCGCGTTTCCTGCGGTTCAGCTCCCATTCCTGATCCTCCCAGGTAAAGTCATTCAGATCCGCCACGATCGATGCGGTATCCGGCCGCAGCTCCGAGGCAAAACCGTAGGGATCCGCCTTCAGGAAGGTCATGCCTCCCCTGGCCTTGATTTCGTATTTATAAAGGTTCCCGACACTCAGGCCCGGAACAAACAGCTCGAAGATTCCCGAATCCCACAGCCTGCGCATGGGAAGACGCCGTCCATCCCACAGATTGAAATCTCCGACCAGGCTTACGCGCATCGCGTTCGGTGCCCACACGGCAAAATAGATGCCATCGACCCCGTCAACGGTCATGGGATGGGCGCCCAGCTTTTCATAGGCATGATAGTAGATCCCGGCATTGAACTGCCTGGCCTCCTCCTGCGTAATAACCGGCGGGAACCGATAGGGATCGCGAATCTTCCGCTGCGTCCCGTCGTCAAAGGTGACCTGGAACAGATACTCCGGCACTCTGGTGCCCGGTACAAGCGCGGCAAAGAAACCGGCCTCATCCTCCCGCTCCATTTCATAGGCGGCTGCCGGCTTCCCGCACAGCAGTGTGATCTTTTCCGCGGTCGGGATAAAGGTCTGGATCAGGATGCCCTGGTCGGTCACATGCGCTCCGAGCAGATCGTGCGGATTATCCTCTTCCGAATAGATCAGTCCCTCGATCCTTGCCCAGTCCATCATATCATAAAGCTTGTCGTTCATAGGACCCTCCTTCTGTTTTACTGCTTTACTGCCCAATTCTGTGCAGGAACAGGCCGCTGCGCAGCTTCGGCTCGAACCAGGTGGACTTGGGCGGCATCAGTGCGCCTGCGTCGGCCACCTCCATCAGCTCACCGATCGAAGTCGGATACATGCGGAAGGCAATTCCACCCCATTTATCCGCCCGTTTTTCCAGTTCCTCACTGCCCCGGATGCCGCCGACAAATTCGATCCGTTCATCCGTCTTCGGGTCCTCAATACCAAACATCGGTGCAAGAATGCGGTTCTGCAGTACCGACACATCCAGCGTCGCCACCGGATCGGCTTCACCAGTCGCTGCCGCAGCCGCTTCACCATGTGCTTCCCCGTCCGTGCGGAACTGTGCAAGATACCACTGTCCGTTTACATAAATCTGGAACTCGCCCTTTTTCGCAGGCTCATCTGTGATCGCACAGGCGCGCATCGTGCACACCTGCCTCAGGCGCGCAAGCAGATCCTCCAGCTCCATCCCTGCCAGGTCATGCACCACACGGTTGTAATCCATGATCATCAGCTCGTCGTCCGGGAACAGTACACTCAGGAAGAAGTTGAACTCCTCCTCCCCGGTGCAGGACGGGTGGCGGTCCCTGCGCATCAGGCCGGCGCGCACCGCCGATTCGGCGCGGTGATGCCCGTCGGCAATGTAAATGCGGTCCATCGTCTCAAAGGCCGCGCGGATCGTCTCCAGGTCGGCAGCGTCGTCGATGCGCCAGCCCTGGTGACCGATTCCATCCTCCGAAACAAAATCGAACATCGGCTGGCCCGCGCACACGCGCTCCGTCACCTGCGCGATGTCGTCATTATGCCGGTAGGCCAGGAAAATCGGGCCGGTCTGCATTCCCGTCACATCCACATGGCGGATACGGTCCTGCAGCTTGTCCTCACGCGTGTTCTCATGCTTTCGGATCACTTCATTTCGATAATCATCGATCGAAGCGCAGGCCACGATGCCCGTCTGCCCCCGCCCGTTCATCGTCAGGCGGTACACATAATAGCAGGCGGCGGGATCCTCCACGAACACCCCCTCGCGCTCCTGCTTCTGAAGCATGTCGGCCGCCTTCAGGTAAACATCCGGGGCGTACATGTCGTGTCCCTCCTCAAACTGAGTTTCGGGACGATCAATATTCAAAAACGAAAGGGGATCTTTCAGCGCCGCAGCGCGTGCCTCCTCCCGGTCGTACACATCATAAGGCAGCGCCGCCACCCGGGAGGAATACTCCTGTGCGGGCATGATCGCGTGAAACGGTTTGATTACAGCCATGGGAAATCCTGTCCTTTCTTGCTGAGTTTTCCTGTCAGTTTGCATCCATTATAAACGAAGGGCCGGTAGAATTCCATATGTTTTTCCGCAGTGCCTCAAACAGGGGGACGGTTCTCTGTTTGACGTTTCTTTATTCTCTTAAGCGGACGAAATGCCAAAGGGGCAGATTGCTTCAACACATTCGCGTGTGTTTTGACGCCAGCCGGTATCAGGCATGCAGGCACCCCGGGGGCGGTGAATATTTATAGTGAAACGATTAGGGCAGGAACGCAGCTGAGAGATGCGCCATACGTAAACTTAGTCCCCGAGGTAAGAGCGTTCAGTGCTATGCGCGAATGCCTCGGGGACTTAGTTGGAGTTGGGCGAGAGCTCAACGGAGTGGGCCCGGGTTGAACGGTAATATTCACCGCCCCGGGGTGCCTGCATGCCGTCCCCTGTTTGGCCCTGTTTGAAATTATGCGATGCGGCGTACGCGGAATACACCATCGAGGGAGCGGATCTGTGCCAGCTGGGCGTCGGTAACGTCGTCCTCGAGGTCGAACAGGGTGTAGGCGAATTCGCCGCGGCTGGCATTGCTCATGTTGGCGATGTTCTGGTCGGCGAGGATGCCGGTGAAGCGGCTGATCATCTGCCGGATGTTTTTGTGGCAGATGGCGATACGCACTTTGCTTTTGCAGATGCCCATGGAGCAGGCCGGATAGTTGACGCTGTTGCGGATGTTGCCGTTTTCGAGGTAGTCACGGATCTGGCTGACGGCCATTCTCGCACAGTTGTCCTCGGATTCGGAGGTGGAGGCACCCAGGTGCGGGATGAGGATCACGCCCTTGCGGCCTGCGGTGACGGGGTTGGGGAAGTCGGATACGTACCGGCTGATCCGGCCCTGTGCAAGGGCGTTGACCACGGCCTGTTCATCGACCAGCAGGTCACGGGCAAAGTTGAGCAGGACGGCATTTTCCTTCATCATGGAAATCTGCTGCTCTCCGATCATGCACTTTGTGCTGTCGGTGAGGGGCACATGGATGGTGATGTAATCGCATTCGCTGTAGATGCGGTCCACTTCGTTGATGTGCTGGATGCTGCGCGACAATGCCCAGGCTGCGTCCACGGAGATGTAGGGATCGTAGCCGTATACGTCCATTCCGAGATGGATGGCTGCATTTGCCACGCGCACGCCGATGGCGCCAAGGCCGATGACGCCGAGTTTCTTTCCTGCCAGTTCATGACCGGCGAAGCGCTTTTTCTCTTTTTCGGTGTCCTTCGCGATGTTCGCGGTGCTGCCGCTGGCGGATACGGAGTTGACCCAGTTGACCCCGCCGACGATATCGCGGGAGGCGAGCAGCATGCCTGCGAATACAAGTTCTTTCACGCCGTTGGCATTTGCTCCGGGGGTGTTGAATACAACGATTCCCTGCTCGGCATACCGGGCCGAGGGAATGTTGTTGACGCCTGCCCCTGCTCTGGCCACACAGGCTACTTCCTCCGGAAGTTCCATGTCAAGCATGCTGGCACTGCGTACAAGCACGGCCTGTGCATTGGTAAGTGTTTCGGTGCGTACATAATCCGGGGTGAAGCCTTCCAGGCCGGCCTGGGAAATGGGGTTCAGGCAGATGTAATGTTGCATGTGGTGTATTTCTCCTTTTTGCTGCGTGATTTCAGCTCCGGCGGATGCCGGAGCTGTCTTATTCATTTATCTATTTGTTTTTCAGAATCACAGGTTGTCCTTCTCGTACTCCTTCATGAAGGCGACGAGCTTCTCCACGCCTTCCACGGGCATGGCGTTGTAGATGCTTGCGCGCATGCCGCCCACGGTGCGGTGTCCCTTCAGATTGACGAAGCCTTCCCGGGTCGCTGCCTTGATGAAGGCGGCGTCCTTTTCGGCATCGCCGGTGACGAAGGGTACGTTCATCAGGGAGCGGTCCTCCTTACGTACGGTTCCATGGAAGAGTTTGCTCTCATCCAGATAATTGTAGAGAATGGCTGCCTTCTTTTCATTGCGTTCCTTCATCGCTGCCAGGCCGCCGTTCTTTTTCAGCCATTTGAACACCAGGCCGCAGATGTAGATGCAGTAGCAGTTCGGCGTGTTGTACATGGAGTTGTTGTCGGCGTGGGTCTTGAACTTCATCATGGTGGGCGTCCCGGGCAGGGTGTCCTCCGTGATCAGGTCGTCCCGGACGATGGAGATCACCATGCCGGCCGGGCCGATGTTCTTCTGCACGCCGCCGTACAGGATGCCGTATTTCGACACGTCAACCGGCTCGGAAAGGAAGCAGGAGGACACATCGGAGACGAGCAGCTTACCCTTGGTGTCGGGCAGTTTTTTGTACTTCGTGCCGTAGATGGTATTGTTTTCGCAGATGTACACGTAATCGGCATCCTCGTCCACCGGAAGATCGGAACAGTCCGGAATGTAGGAGAAGGTCTGATCCTCACTGGATGCGATCTTTACGGCCTCACCGTATTTGGAAGCCTCCTGCCAGGCCTTTTTCGCCCACTGACCGGTGACAATGTAGTCGGCCTTGCGGTTTTTCATAAGGTTCATGGGGATCATGGCAAACTGCAGTGACGCACCGCCCTGCAGATACAGGATCTTATAATTGGACGGGATCGCAAGAAGGTCACGCAGATCCTCCTGGGTCTCATTGATCAGATCGTCAAACACCTTTGAGCGGTGGCTCATCTCCATCACGGACATCCCTGTGCCATGATAGTCCATCATTTCCTGCGCTGCCTGTGCCAGCACTTCTTCCGGCAGAACTGCCGGGCCGGCGGAAAAATTGTATACTCTGCTCATACTGCTGTTTCGTTCCTTTTCTTAGTTTACTTCAATCAATTGCTGTTCAGATCGTCCTGGTCAAACACCTCGTCGATGGCATGTCCTGCGGCGACCATGGGGAATACTTTGTCGTCTTCATGGATGATACAGTCGATCACCACGGGGCGCTTCATCTCAATGGCACTACGCAGAGCGGGGGCAAACTCCTCCGGCTTCTCCACGCGAATGCCTTCCGCGCCGAGGGCCTGAGCTACCTTTACGAAATCCACTCCGTCGTTCAAGGTGGTGTGTGCATAGCGCTCTGCGTAGAACAGGGTCTGCCACTGACGCACCATGCCCAGCACGTGGTTGTTCACGACTACTTCGATCACCGGGATGTTGCTGCGCGCTGCCGTCGCGAGCTCGTTGAGGTTCATGCGCAGGCAGCCGTCTCCGGCCACATTGATCACGGTCTGATCGGGGCATCCCACCTTGGCACCGATCGCAGCGCCCAGGCCGTAGCCCATGGTTCCCAGGCCGCCGGAGGTCAGCAGCTGATGCGGACGGGAGTATTTGTAATACTGGGCCGCCCACATCTGGTGCTGCCCGACTTCCGTCACGATGATCGCATCGCCCTTCGTCACCTCGTAGATCTGCTCGACAATATACGGCCCGGTGAGCTTTCCGGTCTCATATTTCAGCGGATACCGCTCCTTGAGGTCCTTGATAAGTGCCATCCATTCCGGATGGGACTGCTGCTCGAGCATCGGCAGAAGCCTGCGAAGCACTTCCTTCACATCGCCGATCACCGATGCGTCCACCAGAACGTTCTTGTTGATCTCGGCGGCATCCACGTCGATCTGCAGGATGCGCGCGTGTCTGGCAAATTTCTTTGCATTTCCGGTCACGCGGTCGCTGAAGCGTGCGCCGAGGGCGATCAGAAGATCACACTGGGCCACGCCCAGGTTGGAGGCCTTGGTGCCGTGCATGCCAAGCATGCCGGTGTAGCGCTCCCCGTGTCCGTCATAGGCGCCCTTCCCCATCAGGGTGTCGGTGACCGGGGCGTCCAGCTTCTTTGCAAACGCATCGATCTCTTCCGATGCGTCCGCGATCACACTGCCGCCGCCCACCAGAATGAAGGGTTTTTTGCTCTTTGCGATCAGCTTCGCGGCACGCTCCAGATCACTGCGGCGAATGCTCAGATCGCTTTTCTCCACCGGATCGGGTTTGCAGGGAACAAAATCCGTCACCTCTGCGGTGGCACTCTTGGTAATATCGATCAGCACCGGGCCGGGCCGCCCCTCCTTCGCGATGCGGAAGGCGCTGCGCACGGCGGATGCAAGCTTCGTGACATCCTTTACGATGTAGCTGTGCTTCGTGATCGGCATGGTCACGCCTGCAATATCGATCTCCTGAAAGCTGTCCCGGCCAAGAAGGGCTGTGCCCACGTTTGCAGTGATTGCAACGATCGGAACGGAATCCATGTAAGCCGTCGCGATGCCGGTGACCAGATTGGTCGCCCCGGGACCGGAGGTGGCCAGGCACACGCCGACCTTACCTGTCGCACGCGCATAGCCGTCGGCCGCATGAGAAGCGCCCTGCTCATGGGAGGTGAGCACATGGCGGATCTCGTCGCTGTGCTTATAAAGTTCATCGTATATATTGAGGATCGCACCGCCCGGATACCCGAACACGGTATCCACGCCCTGCTCCTTCAGGCACTCGATCAAGATCTGTGATCCGTTCAGTTTCATTCTTCTTCCTCTCGAAATATTCTCTGTATCTGTTATCGTATCGTGGGACCTTTATTCCTCGCTGCTTCCCGGGATCTCCAGCACCGCACCGCGGTTTCCGCTGGTCACCATGGCAGCATAGCGGGCGAGGTATCCGGTCGTGATCTTCGGTTTTCTCGGCTTCCAGGCTGCGCGGCGTCTTGCCAGCTCCTCGTCGTCCACCTTCAGCTCCAGCTTCAGGCCGGGGATGTCGATGTGAATCATATCGCCCTCTTCCACCAGAGCGATGGGGCCGCCCACGGCTGCTTCAGGAGAGACATGTCCGATGGAGGCACCTCTGGAGGCGCCGGAGAAGCGTCCGTCCGTGATCAGCGCAACGCTGGATCCCAGGCCCATTCCGGCGATGGCGGAGGTGGGGTTGAGCATTTCGCGCATGCCCGGACCGCCCTTCGGTCCCTCATAGCGGATGACCACCACATCGCCCGGATTGATCTTTCCGCCGAGGATCGCCTCGATGGCATCCTCCTCGCAGTCGAATACGCGGGCCGGACCGTCGTGGACCATCATCTCGGGGACGACGGCGGAGCGCTTTACGATACCGGAATCCGGTGCAAGGTTGCCCTTGAGCGCCGCCAGGCCGCCGGTCTGACTGTAGGGATTGTCCAGGGGACGGATGACCTCGGGATCGCGCACCTCACAGCCGGCGATGTTTTCCCCGACAGTGTGTCCGGTGACGGTCATGCAGTCCAGGTTCAGCAGATTTTTCTGAGAAAGCTCGTTCATGACGGCATACACGCCGCCGGCTTCGTTCAGGTCCTCCATGTAGGTGGGGCCGGCCGGTGCCAGATGGCACAGGTTCGGTGTGCGTGCGCTCACCTCGTTGGCGATATCCACGTTCAGCTCCACGCCTGCCTCGTGCGCGATGGCCGGCAGATGCAGCATGCTGTTGGTGGAGCAGCCCAGGGCCATGTCCACGGTCAGGGCATTCATAAAGGCCTTCTCGGTCATGATGTCTCTGGGACGGATGTTCTGCTCCAGAAGCTTCATGATCTGCATGCCGGCTTCCTTCGCCAGACGGATTCTCGCAGAGTAGACTGCGGGGATGGTTCCGTTGCCGCGCAGGCCCATGCCCAGCACCTCGGTGAGGCAGTTCATGCTGTTGGCGGTGTACATACCGGAGCAGGAGCCGCAGGTGGGACAGACGTCGTTTTCAAACTGGGTCAGGCCGCTATCACTGAGCTTGCCGGCTGCGTGCTCACCCACTGCCTCGAACATGGAGGAAAGGCTGCGCTTGCGGCCGTTCACATGTCCGGCCAGCATCGGTCCGCCGCTCACGAAGATCGTGGGGATGTTCAGGCGGGCTGCCGCCATCAGAAGTCCCGGTACATTTTTATCACAGTTGGGGATCATGACCAGCGCATCGAACTGATGGGCTCTGGCCATGGCCTCTGTGGAATCGGCGATCAGATCTCTGGTGACCAGAGAGTATTTCATTCCCTCATGGCCCATGGCGATTCCGTCGCAGACGGCGATTGCAGGAAACTCACGCGGAACGCCGCCGGCCATGGCAACGCCCATTTTGACTGCCTGCGTGATCTTGTCCAGGTTCATGTGTCCCGGGACGATCTCGTTATAGGAATTGACGATACCGATCAGAGGGCGGCGCATTTCCTCTGCGCTCAGGCCCAGTGCGTTGAAAAGAGAACGATGGGGTGCCTGCTGGACGCCCTTTTTCACTGCATCACTCTTCATGGTTTTCTCTCCTTACATCAAAAAATCCTGTTCTACCTGTCCATTTTCTATCCGCTGTTTGCGTGACGGAAAATTGCTTAGCTGAAGTTTTATCCTGTGCTTTCCTGCTGTATCACACTTGTTCCTAACGTGCTTCGATATGCCGGGCCACCTGGTCGCCCATCTCCTTCGTGCCGACCTTCCTGGTGCCCGGGGTGTAGATGTCCGCGGTGCGGTATCCCTCCCGAAGTACCTGCCGGACGGCTTCCTCCACTGCATCGGCCGCCTCGTCCTGATCCAGGGAGTAGCGCAGCAGCATGGCAGCTGAAAGGATCGTGGCCAGCGGGTTGGCAATGCCTTTCCCCGCGATGTCCGGCGCGGAGCCATGGGCCGGCTCGTACAGTCCGAACCTGGTCTCGTTCAGGGAGGCTGAAGGCAGCATTCCGATGGAACCGGTAAGCATGCTCGCCTCGTCGGAGAGGATGTCGCCGAACATGTTCTCGGTGAGCAGCACGTCAAACTGGGACGGATCCCGCACCAGCTGCATGGCGGCGTTGTCCACCAGCATATGGGACAGCTCCACATCCGGATAGTCAGCGGCCACTTCCTCCACTACGGAGCGCCACAGGCGGGAGGAATCCAGCACATTGGCCTTGTCCACACTGATCACCCGGCCGCGGCGCTTTCGGGCCACCTCAAAGGCCTTCACGGCGATCCGGCGGATCTCATGTTCGTCATAGATGAGGGTGTCCACGGCGGTGCGCAGACCGTTCTCAACGCGGGTGTAACGCTCTCCGAAGTACAGTCCCCCGGTCAGCTCCCGCATGATCATCATATCAAATCCCGCACGGCGGACCTCCCCGCGCAGGGGGCAGGCCTCGGCAAGCTCCTCGTAGAGCCAGGCCGGCCGCAGGTTGGCGAACAGTCCCAGTCCCTTCCGGATCCCGAACAGTCCGGCCTCCGGACGCAGATGCACCGGCAGCTGATACCACGGAGATGTTTTCGCATCTCCGCCGATGGATCCCATCAGCACGGCATCACTTTGCCTGGCTGTTTCCAGCGCCTCCTTCGTCAGGGGCTCTCCGCAGGCATCGATGGACGCTCCGCCCATCAGTACATCCGTGCGCTCCAGCCCGAAGCCATACTTACGCGCTGCTGCTTCCAGCACCTTCCACGCCTCCGCGATGATCTCCGGGCCGATTCCGTCTCCACTGATCACAGCGATTCTATATGTATTCATTTGTAAACAATCCTTTCCACGATCCGGTAATTGCACGGATTGCTTTCGACGATTTGTGCCCACTCGTCCTTCTTAGACGCATTGCAATATATCTTAATGTATTTTTTTTCATATTTCAACCCGATTACCCGGAAAATATGCTATACTGGTCAAAAGAATCCCGGATTTTTGGGGAAAAGGAGCAAACCTATGGATCATCTTGACTATCAGATACTCTCCCAGCTGCGGCAGAATGCGCGTCAGTCTGCCTCCGACATCAGCAAAACGATCCACCTGTCCGTTTCCACGGTGATCGACCGTATCAAAAAGCTTGAACGTTCCGGGCTGATCTCATCCTACACCTGTGTCACCAACGACAGCAAGCTCGGAAACGACATCACCGTTCTGATGGAGATCAGCATGGAGCACCCGCGCTATAATGAGGATTTTATCCAGGCCATTCACGAGAATCCGAACATTATTGCATGCTACTATCTCACCGGGGAATTCGATTTTCTGCTGAAAATCTGCTGCCGTTCCTCCGAGCACCTGGAGCAGATCCACAACTCCATCAAGGACTGCCCCGGTGTGCGCCTTACGCGCACGCATTATGTCCTGCGGACGGTCAAGAATATCTTCTCGTCGTCGCCGGATCCGCAGAGCTTTACGGATTAAGAGCTTTCGTGGCTGTTCTTAACGGATAAATGTCTGGCGGGGTCCGTGTTTTATACTTTTATGCTCAGCAGGACAACGAATAAAGGTCGGCGCTTACGGGATATCCTTTCCGTAAGCACCGGCCTTTTTCAATTACCTTGTTCAGCTTTCCTGACCATCGGAAGCCTTTTCCACTTCCGCGATGGCGGATTTGCGCATCGGGATCCGGCAGTTTTTGTTGTTGCCGAATTCTACGATCACATCATCCTCTTCCATGGCGATGACTACGCCGTAAAAGCCGCTTGTCGTGACGATCACATCACCCACCTCCACAGAGGCAAGCAGTGCGGACATGCGCTTCTGTTCCTTTCTCTGCGGACGAATCGCGAGAAAGTACATCATGCCGCCGATCACTACGATGTACATGATCATGATCATCATGCTTCCGCCTGCGCCGCCGGCGGCTGTTTCCGTGAGAAAATTCATCATCTTCTGTGCTCCTTCTTCCTTTTCATGCAGTGTCTGTGCGTTAAGCCCACACCACTGTATCATACACAATTTCATGGATGACAGCAAGCAGTTTTTCGGTTATCGACCGGCTTTTTGTCGCCCTTTCAGCCGTTTCCCCGGAGCATCTCCAGGCGCTCCTTCCGAAAGACTTCGTATCTTCCCTGTTCGATGGCCGCGCGGATATCTTCCATCAGGTGGTTGTAGTGCCACAGATTGTGGAGTACGCACAGCCGCATGCCCAGCATCTCCTTCGCCTTGAGCAGATGGCGGATGTAGGCCCTGCTGTAGCTGCGGCAGGCCGGGCATCCACAGCCCTCCTCGATGGGACGTTCATCCAGCTCGTACTGCGCATTGAACAGATTGAGCTTGCCATACTTCGTGTACACATGGCCATGGCGGCCGTTCCGGGAGGGGTACACGCAGTCAAAGAAGTCGATGCCCCGATAGACGCCCTCGATGATATTGGCCGGCGTCCCCACGCCCATCAGATAGGTCGGCTTGTTCTGGGGAAGATGCGGAACCGTCACATCCAGGATGTGATACATCTCCTCGTGGGTCTCTCCCACCGCCAGGCCGCCGACGGCGTAGCCGTCCATGTCCATCTCCGCGATCCGCTTCGCGTGATCGATGCGGATGTCGTCATAAACGGCTCCCTGGTTGATGCCGAACAGGCACTGCTCCCTGTTGATGGTGTCCTCGAGCGTGTTCAGGCGTGCCATCTCGGTGCGGCAGCGCTCCAGCCAGCGCGTAGTGCGGTCCACCGATTTTTTCACATAGTCGTATTCCGCCTTGCTGGGGGGACACTCATCAAAGGCCATGGCGATGGTGGAGGCCAGATGCGACTGGATGCGCATGCTCTCCTCCGGGCCCATGAAAATCTTGTGTCCGTCGATGTGGCTGCGGAAGGACACGCCCTCCTCCTTAATGCTGCGCAGCGATGCCAGCGAGAACACCTGGAAACCACCGGAATCGGTCAGGATGGGCCTGTCCCAGTTCATAAACTTATGCAGGCCTCCGAGCTTTGCCACCACCTCATCGCCGGGCCGCACATGCAGGTGATAGGTATTGGACAGCTCCACCTGCGTGCCGATGACGCGCAGATCATCCGTCGACACCGCGCCCTTGATGGCCGCCGCCGTGCCTACATTCATAAATACCGGCGTCTCGATGGTGCCGTGCACCGTCTCATAACGCCCGCGCTTCGCTCTGCCATCCGTGCAGAGCAGCGTATACTTTCCGCTCATAGTTTCTCCCTGGGACACCCTGTCCCATTATTGCAGCTTGCGTACCATGTAGGAGATGCATCCGTCCTCGAAGGGAAGGGTCAGTCCCACCTGCGGCAGTAGTCCGGTGAAGAAGTCCGAGGCGGACAGCCGGCACAGCTTCAGGTAGCTTTGCCAGGCTTCCCTGTAGTCCCGGTCCATCCACACCTTGTACTGCAGTGCGTCGATGCTGGCGATGCAGTAGTCGATGTAGTACAGCGGGCAGTCGTAGATGTGGTGCTGCTTCTGCCAGAAGCCGCCCTCCTCGAGATACGCATTGCCCGTGTAGTCCAGGTGCGGCTTGTACTGCCGCTCAAGGTCGCGCCACATCTGGCGGCGCGCTTTGGGATCGAGCCCCGGGTTGGAGTAGGCGATGTCCTGGAATTCATCCACCATCGTCCCGTAGGGCACGAAGATCACGGAATCCTCGAAGTGCATCTGCACGTAGTCGCTGCTGCGGTCTCCGAAGAAGAGGTGCATCCAGGGATCCGTGAAGAATTCCATGGACATGGAATGGGTCTCGGCGGTTTCCATGGTGATGTCCGCGTGCTCACGGATGGGATCCTGGCCGGCCAGATAACCCTGGAAGGCGTGGCCGCATTCATGGGTGATCACGTCCGCATCGCCGCTGGTGCCGTTGAAATTGGCGAAGATGAACGGCGAATTGTAGTCGGGCAAATAGGTCATGTAGCCGCCGGTCTTTTTCGTCTTGCGTCCCAGGACGTCGAAGAGTTCGTTCTCACACATGAAGTTCATGAACTCACCGGTCTCGGGGGAGAGCTCGTTGTACATTTTCCGGCCTGCATCCAGGATCTGCTGCGGGGTGCCCGTGGGCACCGGATTGCCGTTTTTGAAGTAGACACCCTCATCAATATAGGAAAGGCTTCCCACGCCCAGGCGTGCCATCCGGCGTTCGTGCAGCTTTGTCACGAACGGGACCAAGTCGCGCTTCACCTGGGAGCGGAACTGTGCGATGTCCGAACGCGAATAGCAGTTGCGCTGCATGCGGCAGTAACCAAGGCCCAGATAATTGTCATAGCCCATCTGCTCCGCCTGCTTTGTGCGGTTCTTCACCAGGCGGTCGTAGATCTCATCGAGCTCCTCCTGGTTGCCCGCGAAGAAGGCGGTGTACTTTTCCCAGGCCTGGGCGCGCACGTCCCGGTCCGGGCTTCGAAGATAAGGGCCCATCAGCGAAAGGTTCAGGGTGTCCCCGCGCCAGTCGATCTGCGCCGTGGCCAGCAGCCTGTTGTAGCGCGTCTGGAGGGCGTTCTCCTCCTGCATCAGCGGAAGGATCTTCTCATCCACCGATTTCATGGCAAGCTCCATGTTTTTGAAGGCCACCGGTCCGATCACCTTTTCCAGATAAGCGCGGTGCGGGGACTCGTAAAGCTTTTTCTGGTAGGATACCATCAGGTTCCGGAGCACCGGCATGATCTGATCGTAGTATTCCTGCTCTTTTTCATAGAAGGGATCCGTCATATCGATGTCGTGCCGGATCTGGGCGATGGTCAGCTGGGTCATGACCCGGTCGGTAAGCTTATAGTAGCGCTTGTGCACCTCGAACTGAGCCGCACCGTCCGGTGCCGCCGCAAAGTCCTGCATCAGAACTGCAAATTCCTTTTTGACCTGTTCCAGGTCCACCCTTGTGTAGGGCATTTCCGTGAATTTCATGCTGTTTTCAGGCTCCTTTTTCGTTGTTTGGGGCAGGAAATGCGTTTGCGATTTTTGGAACTTTCCTCTTTCGCTCTCCTGATTCCCGTATGGGATACTGTATCATATCACGGGATTCTGGTCAAAATGTATTTTTACGGCGGGGGAGGCAGAGCCATGGGGACAGGTCCCGTGGCCCCGGAGCCACGGGACCTGTCCCCATGGCTCTGCCTCCCCCGCCGCCATCTCAGCTTTACAGGTATTTCTCGCGGAAGTAGCGCAGCAGCGGCTCGGCGTCAAGCGGCCGGCCGCACACTTCTTTGATCACCTCGCCGGGCAGGCGCAGTGCGCCGAAGCGATGGATCTTTTCATTCAGCCAGCCGCGGACCACTGCGATCTGCCCGTTTTCCAGCAGCGAATCGATGTCGCCGAGATCGGCACGCATGGCGTCGAGGAACATACCGTCGTAGATGCTTCCGAGCAGGTAGGACGGGAAATATCCGAAGGAGGCATCGGACCAGTGCATATCCTGCAGAATGCCCTGGGCGTCATTTTCCGGAACAAAGTGCAGGTACTGCTTCGTTTTTTCGTTCCACAGGCGCGGCAGATCCTCCACCTTCGCGCCTCCGCGGAAGATCTCCTGCTCCATTTCATAGCGCAGGATGATGTGCAGGCAGTAGGTCACCTCATCGGCCTGGGTGCGGATGGGCGTGCACTGCACGTGATTGATCTCCTGCACGAACTCGTCGAGTGAAATATCCTGCAGGTCCGGCAGCAGTTCCTGGATTTTCGGATACACCGGCACCCAGAAGCTTTTGCGGCGTCCCAGGATGTTTTCGAAGAACCTGGACTGACTTTCGTGCAGTCCCATGTAGGGGCATTCCTGCGCCGCGGTGTCCGCAAGGGCCGGATCCACGTTCTGGTCGAAGATGGCGTGGCCTCCCTCATGGATGGCGGAGAACATCGACGAGATGGGATCGTGTTCATAATAATGGTTGGTAACGCGCACATCCCTGGGGGAGAAGCTCGTCGTAAAGGGATGCTCGCTCACGCCCACGGTTCCATTCTCAAAGGAGAAGCCGATGTATTCCAGCAGCAGCTGCTGCACCTTCTTCTGCGCATCCGGGTCATAGGTGCCCTCGTAGATGCGGCTTTTTGGCTGCGGCTTTGCCAGGATCTGCTCCAGCATGGGCAGAAGGCCTTCCTTCAGCTGTGCAAACACGCGGTCGATGGTATCCGTGTCCATCCCCTCCTCGTAGAGGTCGATGAGCACATTGTAGGGTTCCTTCCCGGGATCGGTGAAACCGCATTTCTCCTTCGTCATCCGGATCAGGCCGTCAAGATCCGGTCCGAAAAGGCTGTAGTCGGAGCTGCGCTTGGCCTCCTCCCAGCTTCTCATGCTTTTGCTCTGCAGGGCCAGATAATCCCGGTAAAACTCCTTCGGGATCCGGCGGTCCTTCTCCAGGTCGCGCAGCATGGTCCGCACCGTAAAGCGCATCCCCTCACTCAGCGCATCGTATTCCCCGGAATCCTTCAGCTCCTTCAGAAGATGATAAAACGCATCGGAGGTGGACAGTTCAAAGGCCTTCGTGCCGAAGAAGGTCATCGCATCCGCCATTCCCGGATGCCCTCCCCGCGGCGTCGCCGTGTACATGTCCCAGCTCAGCAGCGTACACGCTCTCCTGTAGTATCCCAGCTCTTCCCATTTTTTCAGAAATTCCTCTGTCAGCTTTCCCATCTTTTCTGTTCCTCCGGCCGCAGCCAGGTCTGCCATTTCTCACGGTCCCTGGTGCGGTCCCTTTCCATTAAATATATTTTAGATTACTTCCATGTCTCATCATTGTATCTTCCCGGGCGGACGGTGTCAAATGTGGGGATCTGGAGGTTTCTGTTCCATTTGCTTTTTTTGAAATAGAAGCGTATAATAATCAAATTAATTCAGTGAAAAATTATGAAGAACAATGCCGGGCTGTGAAAGGAATTCTCTTCATGGCCCCGTTATCTTGAGGAGGAAGCTTCAAATTCCGATATGAACAGGCAAATGCAGTATACCCTTGGAATTGACATCGGTTCGACAACCGTCAAGATTGCCGTTCTGGATCCGCAGCAGCAGCTTGTATTTGCGGATTATGAACGCCATTATGCAAATATTCAGGAAACTCTCAGCACCTTGATCCGCCGTGCCATCGAAAGGACGGGCGACCGGCCGGTCATTCCGGTGATCACCGGGTCGGGCGGTCTGACACTGGCCAGGCATCTTGGGGTGACCTTTGTGCAGGAGGTGATCGCAGTCGCATCTTCCCTGCAGCATTTTGCACCGCAGACGGATGTAGCCATCGAGCTTGGCGGTGAGGATGCGAAGATCATCTATTTCGACCGGGGCAGTGTGGAGCAGCGCATGAACGGAATCTGCGCCGGCGGCACCGGTTCCTTTATCGACCAGATGGCTTCCCTGCTGCAGACGGATGCGGCAGGGCTGAATGAATATGCCAAAAATTACAAGGCGGTCTATCCGATCGCGGCGCGCTGCGGCGTGTTTGCAAAGACGGACATCCAGCCGCTCATCAATGAGGGCGCGACGAAGGAGGATCTTTCCGTATCGATCTTTCAGGCGGTGGTAAACCAGACCATCAGCGGCCTCGCCTGCGGCAAGCCGATCCGCGGGCATGTTGCCTTCCTGGGCGGCCCGCTGCACTTTTTGTCGGAGCTTCGGGAGGCCTTTATCCGCACGCTGAAGCTGGACGACGAGCATGCGATCATTCCGGAAAACTCTCACCTGTTCGCCGCCATCGGCAGCGCACTGAACGCGCCGGAGACTGAAACAGGGACTGACCGTGGTTCGGCCGTTGCAGCCCCGGGCGCTGGCCGTGCTTCGGCGCCGGCTGCCTCGGGCGTTGACCGTGCCTCGGGTGCTGAGCCTGCTTTGGCGGAGACTGCCCCGGGCGCCACCGTACTTCTCTCGGAGATGGCAGCCCGCCTGGAAAAGCACATTGAGATGGATTTTGAGGTGGCCCGTATGGAGCCGCTGTTTGCCACGCAGGCCGATTATGACGATTTCTGTGCCAGACAGAACCGCTACAATGTCAGGACCGGTGATCTTGCCACCTATTCGGGCAACTGCTATCTGGGCATTGACGCCGGGTCCACCACCACAAAGGCTGCCCTCGTCGGCGAGGACGGACAGCTGCTCTACTCCTTCTACAGCAATAACAACGGAAGTCCTCTGCGCACTGCCATCCGCGCAATGAAGGAGATCTATGAGGAAATGCCTGAGGAAGCGCACATTGCCTGGTCCTGCTCAACGGGCTACGGCGAGGCGCTGGTGAAGGCTGCCCTGATGATGGATGAGGGAGAGGTGGAAACGGTCTCCCACTATTATGCTGCCTCCTTCTTTGATCCGGAGGTGGACTGCATCCTGGACATCGGCGGTCAGGATATGAAATGCATCAAGATCAAGAACGCCACCGTGGACAGCGTACAGCTGAACGAGGCCTGCTCCTCGGGCTGCGGTTCCTTTATCGAGACCTTTGCGCGTTCCCTGAACTACAGTGTATCGGATTTTGCCAGGGCGGCGCTTTTCGCAAAGCACCCCATCGATCTTGGCACGCGCTGCACGGTGTTCATGAATTCGAAGGTCAAGCAGGCCCAGAAGGAAGGTGCCGAGGTGTCCGACATCTCCGCCGGCCTTGCCTATTCGGTCATCAAAAATGCCCTCTATAAGGTCATCAAGGTTTCCGACGCGGCAGAGCTGGGCCGTCACATCGTCGTGCAGGGCGGAACCTTCTATAATGATGCCGTGCTGCGCAGCTTTGAGCGTATTGCAGGCTGCGAGGCGATCCGTCCGGACATCGCCGGCATTATGGGTGCCTTCGGCGCCGCGCTGATCGCACGGGAGCGCTGGCACATCGCGGCCGGGGATTCCATGGATCGTACAGACCGGGAGCAGAATGAACCGATGACTTTGGATGACACAGGCCGGGAGGCGGCCGCTCGTGCAGCACAGGACGGCCCGCGCTCGAGCATGCTCTCCATTGATCAGATCAACGACCTGAAATTCACTACCCATATGGCCAAGTGCAAGGGCTGCACCAACCAGTGCCGCCTGACGATCAACCGTTTTTCGGGCGGGCGCCAGTTTATCAGCGGCAACCGCTGCGAGCGCGGCATCGGCAAGGAGCGCAACAAGGAGAACATTCCGAACCTGTTCGAGTACAAGAACAAGCTTCTCTTCTCCTATGAACCGCTCTCCGAGCCGGAGGCGGTGCGCGGCAAGGTCGGCATCCCGCGCGTGCTGAACATGTATGAGAATTATCCCTTCTGGTTTACCTTCTTCACGAAGCTGAAATACCGGGTGATTCTCTCGCCGCTCTCCACCCGCAGAATCTACGAGCTGGGCATCGAATCGATTCCCAGCGAGTCGGAATGCTATCCGGCCAAGCTGGCCCACGGACATGTGCAGTGGCTGATCAATCAGGGACTGGACTACATTTTCTATCCCTGCATTCCCTATGAGCGCAATGAATTTCCGGAGGCCGGCAACCATTACAACTGCCCCATTGTGACCTCCTACGCGGAGAATATTAAAAATAATGTAGAGGATCTGCGGACAAAGAATATCCGCTTCGAGAATCCCTTTATCGCTTTCACCTCTCTGGAGACAGTCACAAAGCAGCTGGAAAAGAACTTCCCGCAGATTCCCCGCAAAGAGGTGGCGGAAGCCGCGGCACTCGCCTGGGCGGAGCTGGAATCCGTCCGTCAGAAGATGTACGAAAAGGGCCAGGAGACCCTGAAGTGGATGGAGGACAACCACCGCCGGGGCATCGTTCTGGCCGGTCGTCCCTATCACGTGGACACCGAGATCAACCACGGAATTCCCGAGCTGATCAATTCCTACGGGATCGCCGTGCTGACCGAGGATTCCGTCAGCCAGCTCAACCCCGTGGAGCGTCCGCTGATCGTTCTGGACCAGTGGATGTACCACAGCCGTCTGTATGCCGCCGCCAACTTCGTCAAAACGAGGGACGACCTGGATCTGATCCAGCTCAACTCCTTCGGCTGCGGCCTGGATGCCGTGACCACGGATATGGTCAATGACATCCTCTCCGGCTCCGGCAAGATCTACACCTGCCTCAAGATCGACGAGGTGAACAATCTCGGTGCCGCCCGGATCCGGGTGCGCTCCCTGATCGCCGCCATCCGGGTGCGCGAGCAGCGGCACATTCAGCGCGAGATCCAGCCTGCGAACATCCATCCGGTGGTGTTCACCAGGCAGATGCGCGAGGAATACACGCTGCTGTGCCCGCAGATGTCGCCGATCCATTTCAACATTCTGGAAGCGGCCTTCCGGGCCTGCGGCTACAATCTGGTGGTCGTCGGGCAGGATGAACGCGCTGCCGTGGAATACGGTCTGAAATACGTCAACAACGACGCCTGCTATCCGTCTCTGATCGTGGTCGGTCAGATGATGGATGCGCTGCTGTCGGGCAAATACGATGTCAACCGCACCGCCATCCTGATGACCCAGACCGGCGGCGGATGCAGAGCCTCCAACTACGTCGGCTTCTTCCGTCGTGCTCTGCGCAAGGCCGGTATGGAACAGATCCCGGTGGTGTCGCTGAATGTGAGCGGCCTGGAGTCCAACCCGGGCTTCACCATCAATTACACCATGCTCAAGCGCGGCATCTTCGCCGCCGTGCTCGGAGACATTTTCATGCGCTGCCTGTACCGCATGCGGCCCTACGAGCTGGAGGCGGGAAGCGCCAACCGGCTGCACGAACGGCTTGAGCAAAAAGCAAAGGACTTCGTGTCCTCGCCGCACTGCTCCTACGGTGCCTTCAAAAAGCTCTGCGCTGAGATCATTCAATCCTTCGACGCCCTTCCCATCCGGGAGGAACGCAAGCCGCGGGTCGGCATCGTGGGCGAGATCCTCGTGAAATTCTCCCCGGCGGCCAACAACCACCTGGTGGAGCTTCTGGAGAGCGAGGGCGCCGAAGCCGTGATGCCCGACCTGATCGACTTCCTGCTCTACTGCTTCTACAACCAGAACTTCAAGGCGCAAAACCTGGGCACAAAAAAGTCCACCGCCATGCTCTCCAACTTCGCAAACCGCTTCCTGGAGACCGTGCGCGGCACCGCCCGCAGGGAATTCGAAAAGAGCCGGCACTTTGATCCGCCGGCCCACATCGAAGACCTGGGCAATTACGCAAAGGACATCGTATCCTTAGGCAACCAGACCGGCGAGGGCTGGTTCCTCACCGGCGAGATGCTCGAGCTGATCCACTCCGGAACCAGCAACATCGTATGCACCCAGCCCTTCGGATGCCTGCCCAACCACGTAGTCGGCAAGGGCGTCATCAAGGAAATCCGCCGGCAGTATCCCGACGCCAACATCGTCGCCATCGACTACGATCCCGGCGCCAGCGAGGTGAACCAGCTCAATCGCATCAAGCTGATGCTGTCCACCGCGCGCAAAAACATGCAAAAGAAACTCGCCTGAGATTCAAAAATGCCGCCAGCACTGCTGACGGCATTCTCATATTCATTTTTATTCTGCTGATCGGAATGGTCGTTTTAAACCTGCTGTCCCGGAAGCCGGAACCGCTCTCAGGCTTATTCCTCTCAGGCTTATTCCTATCGGGCTTATACTCTGGACAGATATTCGCCGGAGCGGGTATCGATCTTGAGCTTGTCACCGATCTCAACAAACAGCGGAACCATTACCTGTGCGCCTGTCTCGACGATCGCGGGCTTGGTGGCGCCGGTAGCGGTATCACCCTTGAGACCCGGCTCGGTGTCGGTCACTTCCAGTTCTACAAACAGAGGCGGCTCGATAGCGAACACGTTGCCGTTGTGGGAACATACCTTAACCATCTCATTGTCCTTGACGAATTTCAGGGCATCCCCTACTGCGTCCTTGGCCAGTGCGATCTGATCATAGGTTTCTGCGTTCATGAAATAATACAGATCGCCGTCGTTGTACAGATACTGCATATCGACGCGGTCGATCCTTGCGGTCGGGAACTTTTCAGTAGGACGGAAGGACTTCTCTACTACGCCGCCGCTGATGATGTTTTTAAGCTTGGTACGTACAAATGCTGCACCTTTACCGGGCTTTACATGCTGGAACTCAATAATCTGATAAATGTTTCCATCCATCTCCAGAGTAATGCCGTTCCTGAAATCACCTGCTGAAATCATAAAAATTATCCTCCTAAAGCAAATCTAATTTATTCTATCGTATCTGAGGCTTCTTTTCAACTGTTTTTTAACTGACGTGCGATACTTCTGGCGGCCTGCTGCACGCTCATCCCATCGGTATACAGTTGAATGTGGGATGCCTGGGCGTAAATACTGCCGCGCTTCTCCATCAGGGTCAGAATGCGCTGACGAAGGTCTCCGCCCTGCAGCAGCGGCCGTGTTGTATCCCCGGAGAGGCGCTGCACAAGCGTGTCCGGCTCCGCCTTCAGATATATGACAGTGCCGATTCGTCTCATGATTGCGCGGTTTTCCTCCCGCATGGGCATGCCTCCTCCGACGGAGATGACGCAGCTGCGGCTGCCTTCACTCTTTTCGCGCTTTCCGCCCTCATGGTTGTTCCCGCCTTCATTACTGTCAGCTGAGGAAATTCTACTGCTGCTGCAGTCCCGGTCATGCCCGTTCTCACCACCGACGAAAGCTGCGATACCGCAACTCTTTTCATCCGCATTTTCCGTAATCATCCGCTTCTCCAGGTCCCGAAGCAGCTGTGTTTCCAGGTCCCGGAAATACGTTTCTCCCTGTTCGGCGAAAATCTGCGTGATGGGCATCTGCTGTGCTTCCACGATCATCTCGTCCGTATCCAGAAATTCCATGTCTGCAAGCCTCGCCAGCGCTTTGCCTACACTCGTCTTGCCGCTTCCCATGAAGCCGATCAGGAACACAGGGCGGAGAAGCCTTTCTTTTTGCATGCTCTCTTACCTCTTTCTAAAGTCACGTCGATAAGGTGCGTTACGTCCCCTGTCCCATTTTTGTCCCATTTTACAGCTGGAAGGATGCGATCCAGATGGGGTTTTCTGCTTTTACCAGGTGGTAGGCGCCCACTTCGTGGGAGCGGCTGGCCTGGATCTGGACCATTTCCGGGGTGAATTGGAGTGTCCTGGCGCAGCGCAGGATCTCGCTGAGTGTTTCAAGGCTGATGGCGTTTACGACTACGCGGATCCCGGGTGTTTTCGCACGCAGCAGTTCCAGGATTTCCTGCAGTTTTCCGGAGCTGCCGCCGATGAAGGCATGGGTCGGAGCCGGCAGTGCTGCCAGCGCTTCCGGTGCTTTGCCCTCCACGATGTGCACGTTGGCACACTGCAGATGCTCGATATTGCGCTGCAGGAGTGCCGCGGCGGTTTCCTTCTGTTCAATGGCGTAAACGGTAATTCCCGGATGCCAAGTGGCTGCCTCACAGGAGACGGAGCCGGTTCCCGCGCCGATGTCGTAGAGGACGGAGGACGGGGTGAGAGCAAGCTTCAGGATACTCAGGTGCCGGATCTCCTCCTTGGTCATGGGGGTCTTGTCCCGCAGGAATGCGTCGTCCGGCAGGATCTTTACCAGAGGTTCTTCGGCCGGCTGAGGGTTCCTGATCATTGCGATGTACAGGCCCTCGTTTTCCAGATTCCCGGCTTCCCGGGCGGTTACCGAGAATACCTGCTGTGCATCGCTGCCGAGCTGGTAGCCGAGGAAAATGCGGCAGTGCTCCAGTCCGTTTTCCAGCAGGACGTGCCCCAGCCGGCGTACGTCCTTTACTCCGGAAAGGAGCAGGTAGCAGCGCTCATGTTCCCGCACCGATTTGACCAGCAACGCTTCACGCCTGTAATCCCCCGAATAGCCATGCCAGCTTTCCAGAGCGGCGTCCGAATAGCTTTCGCCGAGGAGGCTGCACAGGTAGGAAAAGCTTGATATTCCCGGATACTGCCGGATGCGGACGGTAAAGCCGCAGCTTTTCTCCCACTGCCCTGCAGCCCTTTGCAGGGTTGCGGCGCCGCTGTAAAATCCGGTGTCGCCGGAATACAGGACGGCGGCGTGCAGTACCCTGCCTGACAGGCCCTCTGCCTGTACACGGATCGCGTCCAGAATATTATCCGCCAGATATTCGCACACAAATGTCTTCTGCGGATACTGTGCCCGGAAGGGTGCGAGCATCCGCGATGCGCCCAGAAGAATCTCGGCCTGTTCGATCGCGTTTTTACCGCCGACGGTCAGGGTATCGGCGTCGCCCATTCCGATTCCGACCAGGGCAATTTCCACTGCCGGCGCGGCACTCTGCTGATCAGACGCTTGACCTTCTGTGCTTTCTGCGATCACGCCTCCCAGCATCCGGGCGGCCTCCTGCCAGGAGATGCCCTCCTCCTGCGACGGACGTCCGATCACATACAGTGCGCATCCGGCCTGCGCGGCGGCACGCACCTTCTCCGGGAAGCCGCCTGCATTTCCGCTCTCCTTGGTGACCATCACCCGGATGCCAAACTGGGCAAGCATCGCTGCGTTCATCTCCTGTGTGAACGGACCGAACATGGCGATCACCTGCTTCACGCCGATCCCGGCCTCTTCACACAGACGCAGGCTTTCCGCCGTAGGAAGCACCCGCGCGAACAGGCGGTCTTTGATCGCTTTTTCCTCCGCAAAGAAGGACAGCTGCTTGCTGCCGGTCGTCAGGAGGATGTTCCCCTCCGTATGCGAAAGGGCCTCTCTGCAGGCGGACGCATCTGGAAAGAAGCGTATATTCTGCCCGTTCTGCCAGGATCCCTGCTGATCAGAAGTGCCCTCATCCGCACTTTCGCGCAGGACTCGCATGTATGTTACGCCAAGCGCATCCGCGCATGCCCGGATGGTCCGGGAGACCACATCCGCATAAGGATGTGTGGCATCCACCAGGATCTCCGCCTTCTGCTCCTGCACAAGCTCCCGCATATGCTCTGCATCCAGCCTTCCTTCATGCACCTTTGCATAGGTTCCATGTTCCATCACCTCAGCACCGGTGCGGGTGGCCACACATACCAGATGCGCGATCTTCCCCCGTTCCAGCGCTTCCGAGAGCTGCCGCCCCTCACTGGTGCCGGAGAAAACGATGATCCCGCTCATACCTTATATCCTCTCGGTGTCACAAGGCGGCCGTCCATAATCACGGTCTCCGGATTCCCGATGAATACTGTCGTGAACATATCCACCTGCGTATCCCGAAGCTGTGCCAGGGAGCAGGTCACGGCCTGGGTCTCATCCCGGCCGATATTGCGCACATAGCCGCATGCCGTCGTTCCCGGGATCTCCTCCAGAAGGATATCGCAGGCGCGCATCAGATAGTCCTTCCTGCGATGGCTGGAGGGATTGTACAGCGCAATGGCAAACCCTGCCCGGGCAGCAAGGCGCAGACGGGTCTCGATCTTCTCCCACGGCGTGAGCAGATCGCTCAGGCTGATCACACAGTAATCGTGATTGAGCGGCGCACCCAGGACTGCAGCTCCGCTGTTGGCGGCAGTGATTCCCGGGATGATCTGGATGTCACAGTCCGGATGCTCCTGCCCCAGTTCAAACATCAGAGAGGCCATGCCGTACACTCCGGCATCTCCCGAGCAGATCATCGCCACCTGTTTTCCCTTGTCCGCTTCCTCAAAGCACATCCGGCACCGCTCCGTCTCCTTGCGCATGGGCGTCGAGAGAAACTCCTTCCCCGCGAACTCCGGTCCCAGCAGATCCAGATACACCGGATACCCGATAATTACATCCGAGGCCCGCAGCACATCCAGCGCACGCGCCGTCATCATGTCCTCCCGTCCCGGTCCCATTCCTACTACATAGATCGTACTCATATCTGCTCCTGTTCTGAAATGCAGCCCGGCGGTGTGCTCTTTCCGCTCATCCCCCGACTGCTTATGTCTGTTTTCCGCCCGGGCTGCTTTGCCACCTGTGCCACAGCTGCCGTGACACCGCTTCGCGCGATCTTGGGCAGCACCAGGGTGCCATCGGCGCCGACCGCTGCCATGGCGGAGCGCTCGCACACATTGTCGACCCCCACCTGGCTCTGTACAAATCCGGAGGCCGAAAAGCTTCCCGGAACGGTGCGAAGCACCTCCGCTGAAAAGGTCAGAAACGGCAGCCTGTGCCGCTCACTCAGCTCCAGGAGCCCCGGCTCATCCATCTTTACATCGATGGAGCACAGGGCTCCAACCTCCGCTTCCTGTATGCCGGCAAGTGAGAGCACCTCCCGGAACACCTCCTCAAGATGCGCCAGGTCCATCCCACGTTTACATCCCATTCCCACCGCGTACCGCTTCGGGCACAGCACCAGGGTGTCCGGAGTAAAAAATGCTCCGCCCTTCTCATAGGTCCCGTGGCTGACCACGGCCACATCCGCATCCCCTGCGGGCGGAAAGCCTTCGATGCAGAGGCGTACCGGTTTCCCCTCGATGGCTCGGGTGGACACCGCCGCGATTGCACTGCGGTTTGTGATCTGCAGATGGTGCTCCTTCGCAAACAGATCCGCCGAGAAGGCTCCGTTGATATCCGTCGCGGTTGTGATCACGGGAAGCGCGCCGCACACCCCGGCGATGAAGCCGGCAAAGGCATTGGCCCCGCCCACATGTCCGGACAGCAGAGAAATCACATACTGTCCGCGCTCGTCCATCACCAGTACCGCCGGATCCTTCAGCTTGTCCCGCACAAATGGTGCGATCGCGCGAACGGCAATTCCGGTGGCGCCGATGAACAGCAGGATCTGCGCATTTGCCATCGCCTGCTCTGTCCAGCCACTCAGCCCTTCTTCGGCAAACGGAATTTCTTCCTCCTGCTGCGTGGGCTGCAAATGCCGGTAGCGGGTGGCTGCAAACAGCTTCCACTCCTTCGGTCCATTCTCCGAAAGGGCCTTCATCAGCCGCTTTTCAAGCGCCAGTCCTGCGGCAGTGAAGCTGATCATCTTTATTCTCATAACTGCCTGCCTCTTCTCCTCATATACACTGCTCTACCGTTTCCGCCCCGGTTTATGGCCATGTTTTTCCTTTTGTGTCTTTGCTTGTCACACCTTGGCACTGCGGAACTCGGTGCTGAAATCCGCCGCATACAGGCGTGATTTTGTATAACCCGACTTGGCGAGCACATCACCCACCAGCACCAGCGCTGTTTTTGTAATGCCATGCTCGGCAGCCGTCGCCGCCAGTTCACTCACCTTACAGCCATAGGCCTCTTCCTCCGGCCAGGTTGCCTTGTAGATCAGAATCGCCGGCGTATCGGGCGCATACCCCCCTGCGATCAGACGCGCGGAAAGCTCCTCCAGCATCCCGGTGCTCAGATAGATCGCCATCGATGCACGGTGTGCTGCGAGCGACTCGATCTTCTCCTTCTCCGGTACCCCAGTCTTGCCCTCCATACGCGTAATGATTAGCGTCTGGGAAAGCTCGGGCAGGGTATATTCCAGGTTCAGAGAAGCGGCTGCGCCAAAGGCAGCGCTTACACCCGGGCAGGAGCTGTAGGACACACCTGCTGCATCCAGCTGCTCCATCTGCTCCACTACGGCGCCGTAAATGCTGGGATCTCCTGTGTGCAGACGCACGACACGCTTTCCCTCTTTGGCACCTTTGATCAGCACCTCCAGAACCTCCTCCAGGGTCATGTAGGCGCTGTTGAAGATCTCACAGCCCTCCGGTGCATAGTCCAGCAGCGCCGGATTGACCAGTGAGCCGGCATATACAATGATGTCCGCCTGCTGCAGCAGCTGCATTCCGCGCACGGTAATCAGATCCGCTGCTCCCGGACCGGCTCCCACAAAAAACACGCAGCCTTTTCTCATTTCTTCCATCTGTGATCGTCACTCCTTCTTACTGTTTTGTAAAACCCTTTTGCCGTGTACTGTATAAGGCTTCATACATCCGGTTCATTCTCTTCATAAAATGCGCGGATCTCCTCCAGCAGCCCCATGGCTCCTTCCGTCATTCCAAGGAGTCCCTGCACGCTGGAATAAACAATGCATTCGATCTGCAGTGCTCCGGCTGCGCGGGCGTTCAGGTAGAAAGCAATACGCTGCATTACCTGCTCCATCACACATTCCAGAAGGCCCTCCTGCGCGAGGATGCGGACTGCTTCATCGGTCGTGGCCGCGCCCAGCAGCTCCCGCAGAATCCCGGGATCCACCCCGGCGCGCAGGCCCGCGGCCGCCAGCAGCTCCATCCGGCAGTCTGCCTCGTGGGAATGGGTATTCATGATTCCGCCGGACACCTTGATCATCTTCCCCAGATGCCCGGTGAGCAGCAGCTTCGGAAAGCCCAGCTCCACGGCCATGTCGATGGATGCGCCGACGAAATTGCTGCACTTCACGCTCCGGTCCAGATCGAAGCCATAGGCCTGACGCATGAAGTCCAGCCCGTAGTTGCCCGGCGTCAATGCCGCCACAGGTGCCCCCAGGGCCTTTTTCTGCCGAAGCTCCACACGAATGGTATCCAGCAGCGCCTGCGCGCTCATCGGCTCCACCACCCCGCTGGTGCCAAGCACCGAAAGACCGCCGGTGATGCCGAGCCTTGGATTAAAGGTCCGCGCCGCCACTTCTTCGCCGCCGGGGATACTGATGATCACCTGCAGCGCGCAGCATTTTCCGGTCCTTCTCAGAACACTTTCCACCTCACGGCGGATCATCTGGCGCGGCACGGAGTTGATCGCGGCATTTCCCACCGGCTGGTCAAGGCCCGGCATAGTCACTCGGCCGACCCCTTCTCCGCCGTCGATGAGGATCTGATACGATTCCGGCTGCGCCTTCCCATAGTGATTTTCTTCCTCACAGGTTTTTTCCTGCCAGGCACCTTCCTCACGGGATTCGTCTCCGCAGGTATGCTTCATGAAGGATACTTCAGCCAGAACGATCAGCCCGGTGGTGACATCCGGGTCATCCCCGCCGTCCTTGCGCACCCCGCAGGACACGCGGTCTTCTCTGCGGACGATCTGCGTCAGCTCTGCGGTGTACACAAGTCCCTTCGGTGTTGTGATGGACACCTCGGTCAGTTCTTCGCCTGTCAGCAGCATGTGGGCCGCTGCCTTCGCCGCTGCAGCCGCACAGCTCCCGGTTGTAAATCCATGTCTCACGGCTGTGGCGTCTCCTTCCTGTCACGCAGGATGTACAGCAGTGCGTTGCAGGTCGCCGCTGCCACATTGCTGCCGCCCTTCCGACCCCGGTTGATGATGCAGGGGATGTCTGTCTCCATAATCAGTTCCTTCGATACCACTACATTCACAAATCCCACCGGCATCCCGATCACGAAAGTCGGGCGGTAGATTCCCTCATCGTACATTCTGCGCAGCTCGATCAGGGCGGTCGGCGCGTTTCCGATGGCAAAGATCACGGGCTTTTGCAGCTGCGCAGCCATCTGCATGCACACCGCCGCGCGGGTGCTCCCAAGCTCCTTCGCGCGCTGCGCCGTCTCCAGAAGGGCCATGAAGCAGTGCGCCTCCCCGCCGTACTTTGCCAGTTCCTTCTTATTGATACCGGCCAGTGCCATATTCGTGTCCGTCACGATGTCCGCGCCACGTTTGATCAGCTCCAGAGCTTTTTCCACTGCCCCGGACGAATAATACACCGTATCAGCGTATTCGAAATCCGCGGATGTGTGAATCAGACGCATGGTGACCGGTGCCTCGATCGGGTCCGGCGTTCTTCCCTGCAAGGCCAGCTCCCGGGCGATGGTGCCGAAGCTGTTGCGTTCGATATCCACGGGAAGGACATGCTCGATGCGTGCGAATATTCCATGATGATACTCGTGAGCATCTGCGCCGGCAGCCACCTGCTCTTCGGCTGCGACCTGTGCTTCGCTGGCTGCCTGCTCTTCGGCTGCGGCCTGTGCTTCGTCTGCCGCACCCGGTTTCGTGTCTCGCAGCACTTCACGCAGTGCCCCGAGGACCCGTTCACTATCCTCAGCAGTCCTGACCCCGAACCGGAAATCATTCCCGTCCAGTCCGTCAAAGTCATCGCATCTGCGGATCAGGATCCCGCGATCCAGCAGTTCCCGGTACAGATCCACCTCCGAGCGGACCAGGAAATAATTGGCATCGCTTTCGAAAACCTGCAGCCCCATACCGCGAAGCTGCTCCTGAAAGCGCTTTTTCTCCACGGCAAGCAGCCCCGCCTGCTGCTTTACGGTATCCAGCTCCTTCGCCGCGGCTGCTCCGGCGCGCTGGGCGATCACCGAAACATTCCACTCCGGCAGCTGAGCCGTGAGGTCTGCCAGGAATTTCAGATTGCCGGACAGAATATATCCCAGACGAATGCCCGGAAGTGCAAAGGACTTGGTGAATGCCCGCAGCACGATCAAATGCGGATACTGCTCCAGAGCTGCGGCCAGATCCTCCCAGGGCTCTTTCACCTGCGGATCGCGCAGCAGAAGGTAGCTTTCATCCACCATCACAAAGGTACGGGTCTCCTCTGCGCGGTCCAGCACCTTTTTCAGCAGCGCTCCGGTAAGCATCTGCCCTGTGGGATTATTGGGATTGGCGAACACAAAAAGATCCGTATCCTGCGTGATGTGTTCCGTAATGTCCTCCCGTACGCGGAACCCGTCACCGGATCGGAGCGGATAGCTTTCGATCTTACCGCCCACCGCCGCCACGGCATGGCGGTAGCCCACGTAGCCCGGCGCCAGGGTCAGCACCTTACGGGGCTTCAGGGCATGCATCGCAGCCATCAGAAGCTGGGATGCCCCGTCCCCGCACACGATCCTCTCCGCCGGAACCGCAAAAGCATCAGCGATCGCCGCACGCAGTGCACGGCACTGCGGATCCGGATAATGATCTGCTTCATATAAAAGGGCCTCGTACATCGCTTTGCGCACCGCGGCCGGAACCGGATAGGGGTTGATATTCACGGACAGATCCAGGTCCACCTGATTTGTATAGATATCTCCTCCATGAGCCATGCTCTATTCCTCCGTTGTCTGTCATTTATGTCTCTGCCCGGCGCCATGACAGGGCGGAGAGACTCTGGGAAGATTATAGCGCGAACAGGGGCGTTTGTCATCCTCCGCGTGTGCATTGACTCAAACAGGGGACGGTTCTCTGTTTGAGTCTCAACATAAAAAGAGGGAACCGCATTACATGCGGTTCCCTCAGGACATTTACACTGCCCTTTGCATCAG